>JAUIHB010000034.1 GCA_030432465.1 Gammaproteobacteria bacterium | reverse complement strand
TCGAAGGCACCTGTTGCAACGGCTGCACCCCAGCTGAGCCCATCTGCACTCACATAAATTTCATAGTCGCCTATGCGCCCGTTAGTTGCGCCATCTTGTCGGGGAGTATAAATTAAACTGGAAACTTCATAAGGTTGGCCTAAATCGATTTGAAGTTCATGCGGAGGCATTGGTGAACTGTTTGACCATTCGGTATGCCAGAAAGTATTTCTGTCGCCGTCAAAAGCATTGGTTGCAGCACCATCTTCGGCGGCTATTTCTTCGCTATCAACAAAATACAGGCTCCAAAGTGATTGATCTAGCTCTTGTGGCACTACCAGTTCTTTGACTTGATAAACAGCAAACTCTTCATCTGAGATCACGCCAAGCAAAGTACTGCTTTGTACATCAACAAAATCTTTTGGATTACCAATGACAGCAAATGCGTCTGTTAACTCAAAAGTGGTATGATCCCAGACAGAAACTTCTCCTTCCACTTCGTTTGTATAAGCTGTCATGCCGTCGTTGGCGTAATGAACCGCTCTTGGATAAGGTCCTGTAACCATTTCTCCTTGCCAGCTCATATCCTCTATATTTATTTTGGCAATAGAGTAACCCGTTCCATTTCCACCACCAACGGCATAACTAAAGTAAGCACCATTAATAGGATCGATAGAAAGTGCTTGCCCATTAGATCCTAAGTCGCCGTGCCCATTTTTAATTAAGAGTACAGGGTTAGAGCCAGTGATATCATAAACACCGACAGTTCCGGGACTTAGCCCTCGATTGGCAAATACCAATTTAGTTTTATCTGGGGTAATTTCTACTGCACCTTCCTTGTAGGTAAAAACACTTTCAGAAAAAGTATCTTTATAATAACCAAGGTCTCTATCCACTCGTAAAATACCACTGCTCCGAGCAAAGGTAGTAACAAAAATATCGTCATTACCGATTACAATTTCATAACCTGCCTCTGGAAGATACAGTGGATCTTCCTGTAAATAGGTCTGTAGATTAAAAGTATAAAGTCCACTAAAGTCGCTTGATGTAACATAAATTTTTTCATTGTCTTCATCAATGGCCACATCAGTCGGAGTGCTGGGTAATTCAATGGTTTGCTCAACGGTAAGAGATGTTGAGCCGACAATCAGTAACCGATTATTTTTTTGATCGGGAACGTAAAAATATCGACCTTGACTATCGGTAGTGACTTGCAAGCCGGTTGCATCAACAGAAAAAACTTTGGTGACTTCAGACAGAGCGGCTTGGGATATTGAGGATGCTAATAAAGCAATTGAGAGATGTTTTACAAATTTGTTCATAAATTAATTCCTTTTTATGTGTAAAATTCGGTGCGCATTTAGATTCAAATTTAACGCAAGATGGATTATTACATCAATATCGTAATGAAGAAAGTTACGAGGTTGATTTTTAGACATTTGTTTTTTTATTTGGCCTATTACTTAAAAAGGAGACGTTACTTTCTAAGTTTAAATTGACTTTTTTGGGAGAAAGGCTGACGATAAGTACATTGTCAATGTTATCGGTACAACCCCTGAACAACTTTTGATAATTTTTATCCTTCTTATAAATTTGAGGGGTAATTTGTAAATAAGTCACTATTTTTTATAACTACTTCAAACTATTAAATGCTGTTCAATTATCTAAAATTGCTTTACTTGAAAAAACAAAATTACAGTCTCTTGCAAGTAAAACAGGATATACCGTTGATTTGCTTAATGACAATGGCTACTCCAATGGCAATGGTTTTGATACCAGTCTATTAATCAATAGCATTAAAAGCATCGATGGTAATCATCAGTGGTATGGAAAAATGTCTTCACCTCTGCCTAGAGATAAAAGCCATCCACAGAACTATGTTTGGCATCAGAGTCATAACGGGTATTCCAATGGAAAAATCTTAGGTGATGACAATACGGCTAAGCAAAATATTATGTATTCGTTATTTATTGGACCGCTTAATGAAGGACTATTTACACCTAAAACTCTTGGTTTTGCTGGGGAGTCACTTTTATCAAACACCTATCGACAAAAATTTGATGAATGTAAAGGTCACATTTTTCAATTAGGTGTTAGTGATAATTATTGTAATTCGGTGAAGATATCTATGATCCAGACGGTGGTTCTTCGACTAATCCACCGCTGCAGTCTCCACCTTGGGAAGAGCTATATGGTCGTGCTACTGGAGTGATTTGTCGGTAAATATAGAGTGATTTGTGGGTAAATAATAACGTGGGGTAAGAGACTCTTGTTTCTTGTCCCACAATACTTTTTGTTGTGTAACACCAATTCAAATAAGCTGAAAAATATAATAATTATGCTTGTTTTCTCCGTATTTCAACCATTGTTGAACATCAACTTGGCTTTTATAACCTCAATAATTAGCATCAGTCAAAAAGTTGAAGTGGGATTATTTATTAGTTTTTTTAATCCAGAAAAACTATCATGTATAAAAACTGAACAAGGAGTTGAGACATGAATAAATCTAAAAGAAAGTTTATTGGTGAGTTTAAATGGCCTTTGGCTGGTAGTCTTGCTCTAGTATCCTCTTTGTCATTAGCTATTTGGTTTTTTGACGGGACGACTTCAATGTCGGAACGAGAACGTCATCACGATAAACTTATTGCCAGTCATATTAAAAATCAGAAAAAACAAACTCAACTATTTGAAAGTCCAGAAGGCCCAGATCAATACTTTGCTACAAAACGTTTTGGTGATAATAAAGTCTTTCACACTGCCTCTCTATATACTCAAGCCATCCAAGAAAAAAGAGCTTATTTTACCAAGTCGACTCAATTTCCTGCTGAGCCTTGGGAGAGTTTAGGTCCTGATTATGTGGGCGGTCGAACGCGAAGTCTGGTTTTTCATCCTGATAATCCAGACATTATTTATTCGGCAGGCGTTTCTGGCGGTGTTTGGAAAAGCAATAATGCAGGTCAAAACTGGCAGCCAATTTCTGATGACTTGGAAAACTTGGCGGTGGTATCGTTGGCACTGATACCAACGTCTCCCAATGTGGTGATTGCGGGAACAGGAGAAGGGGTTTATGTCGGTAGACCAATTGTACGTAGTCGTGGTGTAGAAGGTAATGGTATTTATCGTTCTGTGGATGATGGGCAAACTTGGCAGCCTGTAGTTCAAACGTTGAATAACCCTGATTTTCAATTCGTTAATCGAATTCGTGCAGCTCGCGACGGTATTCTATTTGCAGCTACAATTAGTGGTATCTGGCGTTCTAGCGATAGTGGTATTAACTGGACTTTAATGCTGGATCAAAAAAGTCGAGTGGGTGGTTGTCATGAAGTTGAAATTCAACCATTCAGTACGCCTAATCAACTTCTTGTATCCTGTGGGAGTTTTGAATCTGCCGAAGTTTTTAAAAGCCATGATAATGGTGAGACTTGGCAGAGTGTTTTGGCTGAGTCCAATCAAGGTAGAACAACACTGGCTTTTGCCCCTTCAAATCCCCAACGTGTTTATGCATTATCGGCACAAAATAGTAATGGACCTTATCCATATGGACTGAACGGACTTTATCGTTCAAGTGATGGTGGTGATAATTGGAGTTTAGTGACGGACTATAACGCGAGTAATGTGAATAATCGGAGTATTTTTTCGACGACAAATTATGTATTTGATTGTAGTCAGACGGGACAGTATAAGAGTGGCCGACTAGCTGGAGGAGGTTGGTATTATAATTTATTGACCGTTGATCCGACGGATGAAAATCGAATCTGGACTGGTGGTCTCGATTTGTGGCGTTCAGAAGATGGTGGAGAAAACTTTTCCCTCGCCTCATTTTGGTGGGCCGATGATAACGCTGCAAGCTATATTCATGGTGATCATCATTCAATTGTCTACCACCCAAATTATGATGGGAGTATCGAGAAACGAGTCTTTGTTACAAATGATGGAGGGATCTGGCAAACAGAAAACTCAACAGCTTTAGCTGCAAGCGATAACTGTGATCCTTCGAGTAGTGAAATTGATTGGCGTTCGTTAAATAATCATTATGCGGTCACACAGTTTTATCATGGGTCGGTTTCTCGTGACGGTAAAACACTGATAGGCGGCTCTCAAGATAATGGTACCCAGTGGCGCTCTGAAAATGGGGAGTGGGAGAGAATAAATGGAGGAGATGGGGCATATTCTGCGATTGATCCTACCGATCCTACAACGGTGTATGTTTCCTCACAATATGCCAATTTAGTGAGAATTAAAATTCGTGCAGGACAAAATACTGTCACATCAATTGGGGGAAGTTTTGATGCTCCCGGTTTATTTATTACACCTTTTGTACTTGATCCTAATGATAATAGCCGGCTCTGGTTAGCTGGACTTGCGCTGTGGCGTGGAGAAAATCAGGGGAATAACTGGAGTAAAGCCAGTAGCAATGAATATAGTATGGATTATATCAATGGATTGTCGGCAATCGCTGTGCAACCGGGGAACTCTGACCTAGTTTTGACTGGGGGGACCGATGGTTATATTTACCGTCATACTTATGCATTATCAGGTAATTCATCGTCAAATATGCAGAAAATAAAAGTGGTTGATGGTTATATATCAGCCATTAACTTTGATCGAAACAACCCTCAAAAAGTTGTTGCGACTGTTTCCACTTTTGGGCAGTTGCATGCTTGGTTAAGTAATGATGCAGGGATTACTTGGCAGGCTATTGACCAGAGTGGTGTAGCTGGACTGCCTGATTTACCTGCGCACGATATTATTATTGCTCCTCATGATACTAATACTTTTTATCTTGCCAATGATATTGGTGTTTATGTGAGCGAAAATAATGGCGTCGATTGGATACCGTTAACGACAGGTTTGCCAAATGCTCCCGCAGAAAAGTTGGTGTACATCAGAAACAATCTAGAGTCTGAGCTCTTTGTATTTACATATGGCCGAGGCACATTTAAAAGTAAATTAACCAATGTCCCCAATATTGCACCATTATTACAAACCAGTTTAATTGCGCAAGAGTATGTGCAAAACAGCACGGTTTCTGTTGCGCTAAATGATTACTTTGATGATCCTAATAATGATTGGTTGGCTTTCTCGGCAACTGGATTGCCTGCGGGGCTGGTTATTTCTGAGGTTGGGGTTATTTCTGGTACGCCGACAGAAATTGGTAACTTTAATGTGGTTATTACTGTGGGTGATGGTGAGCTGGAAGCCAGCGGAAACTTAAACATTACGATAACTGAAGCACAGCAGCCTGCCCAGTCCAGTGGTGGCGGCGGAGTACTTTATATTTTGCTAATACTGATTTGGGGAGTCGGTATGAAGAGATATTTTTAACAAGTCACATTTTTAGTATTAATATACATAATATCCTAGATATATTTGCATTATTTTATAGATAGAAAGTAAGATTAGTGGATATTCCTATCACTGTACTGAAGTGAGTGTTCTCTCTTAGGTTAGAGTCTATTGAAAAAAATAATAATAAACTATCTTTTCCTACTACCTTTTTTCCTTATTTTGCATGGTTCTTTTGCTCTGTTACAGGCAAAGAATCATGCATTTGAATACCAGTTTCAATCTCTTTCAAGCCAAAATGGACTGTCACAAAATACGGTCAATGATATTGCTGAAGATAGTTCAGGTTTTATCTGGATCGGCACTGAAAACGGGTTAAATCGTTTTGATGGTGTGAGAGTCATCAATTATTTAAAAAATGCGCCTCAGTATTCGATCGCAGAAAACGCCATTCTCGATCTTCACATTGATCAACAAGGCGAATTCTGGGTACTGACTCGAAATTTTATTTTAATAAAGCGAGGCGATCAGTTTGAGGTTTTTTTGTCATTCGAGGATGAAAAAAATACTAATTTTGACATCAGCCCCAGACATCTGAAAACTTCGTCCAAGGGGCTTTTGTTCCTAATTGGAAATCAGGGAATTTATGAAATTCATAAAGACAAAAAAAAACTGAGAATGAGTGCTTACCCCGATGTCGCGAACTCAGCGACATGGTTTGTGATGGACTCCGTGGTTCAGGATAATCAGGTTATTTTGTCAACAACCCAAGGTTTATGGGTTTATAACGATAAAAAAGAATTTGTGCAATCCAATAGCTGGCCAGAAAAGCTAAAAAAAGGACATATTCAAACAGCATTGGCGAATAATAACGGCGTTATCGTTAATGGTGTGGATAGTCTTTACTGGTTAGATAATCAGTTGAATGTTTTTTCTATCGACACGTTTAAAAATGCTCAGTTTTCATCCTACCCTTTTTTATTGTCCTCAACTTCTCAATTACACAGTGGGTTAGAGCCTCATCACTTATGGTTTGCTTCATCGACTGAGTTGTTTCAATGGCAGCTTGATGCTAAAGCTGAAAACCACTTATTGAATTCTCAACCAAGTCGAGTCAAACAATTTAATAGTTTTATTCAAAAGATTTTTGTCGATTCAAAAAATAATGTCTGGCTAGGCACTTCCATGCAAGGCGCTCTTTATCTTTCGAATGATTTTATGCGTTTTAAAGTTTTGCAAAAAAAAGCGCTAGTAACCAATGAGCCGTTTGTTGTAACTGCTATTACTGGTTCGACTAAAGATGAGTTTTGGGTCGGAACATCAAGTGGTGAATTATATCGGTACGACCAGCAGGGTTTGGATAGGCTACCTGTTATTACTGATAACATGATGAATTATCCAAAAATAGTGAGTCAAATTAATGGAATTGTTAAAGTTAATGAGCAGCTCTGGCTGGGCACATTGGTCGGACTATTAATTTATGATTTAAAAACACATGAGGTGATCAATTGGCACGCACAGAAAAATTCGAATATCACTTTTACAGACGTTTTAAATTTAAAGCGAATAGGTGACGAGCTTTGGGTGGTCAGTTCAAATACTGGCATTTTTCGAATTGATCTTAAGACAAATCAGTTTAAGCTTTTAAGAGATTTTTCGAACTGGAATCCTCGTTGGAGCACGCAAAAAGTAATATCGATATTGGATGATAAAGAGGTGCTCTATTTAGGAACCAGTGAAGGCGAGCTCATCAGGTTTGATCGAAAAACGGAAACGTTTAGTCAGATTGCAGCGTTTACAGAAATGAATCAGCCAATTTACGCGATGGCTAAAAAGAGCCATGACATTATCTGGTTTATCACGAATGAGACTTTATTTGAATATAACTTAGCCAATCAAGTGATTACGCCTCACTTAAACGCTTATGATGTGGGGCAGGCGGCATTTTATTCACTTGAGTTAGATGAGCTAAATCGTGTCTGGCTTGGTGGTAGTCGGGCATTGGTTTTATATGAGCCAACTAGCAAGGCCAGGCAAGCGTTTTCAGCTTATGATGGAGCGCTTACCAGTGAATATAATTCATCTGGCTTAATTCGTCAGGAACGATTGTTTTTGGGTAGTACGTCAGGAATTACGCAAATAAATACAGCGAGTGTTGTTTTGCCTGAAAAGCAACCGGTGGTCAATATTGAGTATAGAATTTTGAAAGATAAGAAAAAGAACAGCGTAAATAAGAAAACAACTCATTCGCGAGTTATTGTTATGCAAGGAGGGGCTCAGTTGAGAGTTGATATTAGCCCAGTATATTTCAGTCAACTACAACAGATTAAGTTAAGATACCGAATTAATGATAATCCATGGATTGCTATCGACAATTGGCGAGTTGCTCTGACTGGAAATCAATTTAGCGCGGGTAACCATAAGCTGCAAATACAATCAGCTTGGCAATATAGCGATAACTGGAAAGAGGAAACATCAATTTCAGTGTCGGTTTTGGGATTATGGGGGATCCCTGTTTATATCTATTGGATAATCGCATCTGCTTTAATGTTGCTATTTTTAGTATTTTTTAAGTTTGCCCTTAAGTGGCGATATCATTCCGAATTATTTTTTAACCAGCGAGTTGAAAAGCGAACGGAGGCATTGACTTCGCAATTGGCGGAAATTGAACAATTACACCAACTGACAAAAATACTTTTTGAAAAGTTGGATAGAATTAAACAAGTGGTGATAGAAAAAGGGATTGAAAACTCAAAAGATGCAGAGTTGGAAACTCGACTTTGGCAACTAACCACGAATATCAATTCACATTTGATTGAATTATTACCCAGAAAACAGGAACACTCAGTTAATCGGTTCTTAATGAACTGTATCAATAAAAATCGAAACCGTTTAAATGATTCGGTACGTATACAGATACATGATTCACAACGTCTGAAAACGCATTTTTCGCCTTTTTTGGTTGGCTTATGTCTGGATGCCGCTATTCTCTATATTGAGTCACTCAATCAAACGACAACTATTTCTATTAATGTGACTAAAAGTAGTGCTCGTAGAGGCAATATCACAATTTTATCACGCTTGAATAACCAATCAGTTAATCGATTTAATGGTGAGTATAATTTCGAGTTTGATGCGATTTTTACATTTCTGTCGAATGTTATTCACGAGTTGAACTTTCAAAGTGAACTGACGATTAATGAAAGTTTATTCAGCTGGAAGCTTCATTTTCCAGTGGCGCAGGTATGGCGGGGGAATAAGACTGAAACAAAACAGCAACCCAGTCTATTGAATATTCAGTTTAGAGATTCTGATAAGTCAGATACTGATAACAACATACAAACTGGGTTGCCTTTAGTCTTGGCTGATTTAACGCATGGGCAAGAGTCTAATCTTCAGGGTAGGCTGTCTAAATCACAGGTAATACAAAAAACGTACTTTTATCAACGGCTCGCAGAACAATTTACTATCATTTTACGGGAAAGTATTGATTCAGCTAAACCGGTCGACAAAGAGGAAAGTCAGGCGATTATTATCCGGTTGGATGAAATTGAACAGCCTGCTTTATTGCAACTCTTTGATATTTATAAGGAAAATTACAAGTGTGTTATCGTTGTTTGTCCTTACTCTATTTTCGAGTTGTTGAGATACAGTGAGAGAAGGCCAGCCAATCTACTTATTTTTCCCAAAGGGAGTTCTCCTGAGTTAATCGGGCATGTGCTTCAGTTTGCTTTAAATATCCAGAGACAGCAGCCTGAAGCCGCTAAACCTAAAGAGGTTCAAACCTTTTCTGTCGAGGAACTTAGCGACATTGAGCGGGCTGATGATTTTGTTGAGCGATTGAATACCTTTTTAGAGAAATATTGTGCGGATCAGACATTAGATGTGGAAAAAGTCGCGTTTGAGTTGAAATTGAGCTCTCGTCATCTCGCAAGAAAAATGAAGCATCACTTAAATACTTCAACCGCTGAATATATTAAAGCCTTCAGGTTAAAGAAAGCACTCAGCCTTTTGCAAAAAGGACTTCCTGTTAAACAGGTTTCTAAGATGACAGGGTTTTCTTCAAGGAGTTATTTTACAACCTGCTTTAAAAAAGAGTTTGGTGTTGTGCCTTCAGATTATAAAAATATTTCCTGATCCAAGAGTTCTTTGAGGTATTTCCTACCATTATTTAATTGTATTGGTAGAAAATATTTGAAGTGACCCGAAAACAAAATGTCTCAATATTTATCCTCAATGTCCCAAAATTTCCTCAAATTGACCTTTTTTACCTGATTCTATGTGTTTAAGTGGCTTAATTTTCCGCTATGGCACCATTTTAATGCTCAAATCAGAACAATAGACACTCAGTGGCAATGCGATTACTTAACTGACACATTGCGACTTTTGAGGTAGGGAAAGCGGTGAACGTATTGGCGAAAGCCGTTTTTTACCAATAAACAATAAACACAGCCAAGCTACCTCAGGTTATTTTTATTAATTCGAGGATTAAAACATGACAAAAATAAAACAACAGTGGAAATTACTTCCCGTTGCTATTGGTATCGCCGCTGCATTAAGCGCGCCAGCCCATGCGGAAAAAGCACCACTGAAAGCAATGAATGACCTCACCGTGATCAATGACGAATATATTGTTGTTCTAAAAGAAACGAGTGGCCTCACATCATCCTTATCAGCACAAAGCTTTGTTAAATCAACAGCTCAGAATATCTCTCAAAATCTTGGGATTAAAGTCAATAAAGAGTTTTCCCGTGCGGTATTGGGGATGTCGATTACCGCATCTTACGATCAAATTGAAGCATTACGTGATAACCCTTTAGTTGATTACATTGAAGCCAATCGCACTATTCAGGTGACTGATACCCAGACCAATCCACCTTCATGGGGACTAGATCGAGTTGATCAAGATAATCTACCGCTCAATAACGAATATCAATATGAAGGAGATGGCTCAGGTGTTCATGTTTATATCATAGACACAGGGATCAGCGCATCTCACCCAGATTTTTCGGGGCGTCTTGGTAACGGCACCGATACTGTTGATAATGATAGCAATCCTTCGGACTGTCATGGTCATGGAACTCATGTTGCAGGAACCGCGGCAGGTACAACTTATGGTATTGCAAAAGGGGCAACTGTACATGGTGTCAGAGTATTAAACTGTCAGGGTTCAGGAAGTACCGCTGGTGTTATTGCTGGTATGGAATGGGTTATCCAAAATGTTCAAATGCCTGCTGTTGCCAATATGAGTTTAGGTGGAAGTTTTTCACAAACTCAAAATGATGCGGTAGATCGAATGGTCGATGCTGGTATTACTTTGGTAACTGCGGCGGGCAATGATGGTGTGGATGGTTGTACTTTTTCACCAGGAAGTGCTCCGAATGCTTTTAATGTTGGAGCTACTGACCGTTATGACAGCCGAGTGAATGGAAGTTGGTCCTCTAACTGGGGCTCATGTCTTGATATTATGGCTCCAGGAAATAATATCGTTTCTGCATCTCATCAGGGAAGTGGTTCTGCAACTATGAGTGGTACTTCGATGGCAGCACCGCATGTTGCGGGTGGCGTTGCACTTTATCTAGAAAGAAATCCGACGCAAACACCAGCAGAAGTGATGGCTGGAATGCTTGAAGAAGCAACCGAAGGTGTTTTGAGTAACCTTAGAGGATCGCCAAACTATCTGTTAAGAACTAATGGTGAGCCCGTTATTCCTACGGATGAGCTTGTGAACAATGAACCTCGCACCAATTTGTCAGGTTCTCGCGGTGAGGAGTTGATGTTTGAATTTAACGTCACGCCTAATTCTGAAGAAATAAAAGTCGAAATTAGCGGTGGTTCAGGTGATGCTGATTTATATGTTAAACAGGGCAGTCGTCCTAATGTTTCCGACTATGATTGTCGACCTTGGCTAAACGGTAATGAAGAAACTTGTAATCTAAGAGATAGTGGCACTTATTACGTCATGGTTAAGGCCTATTCCGCGTATGATGGTGTGACATTGTCAGGTGTTTATGAGCCTGGGGACATTGTTGAACCACCTAAAAATGAACTTCAAAATGATGTGCCTCGTACAATTGCTGGTGTGAAAGGTGCGAAAGATTATTACACCTTTGTTCTACCCGAAGGAAAAACTGGTTCAATCACAACTTCAGGTGGAATTGGCGATCTTGATCTCTATGTTAAATATGAGAGTCAGCCAACAGAATCAGATTACGACTGTCGTCCATTCCCTGTTGGAAATGATGAAAGTTGTTCAATCACTCAGGCGGGCACTTACCATGTCATGATCCACGCTTTCGATGCTTACTCTAATGTAACACTACTAGCCAAGCACGGTGAAAGAAGTAGCAATGAGTGTCAGGGAATAGACTTATACAGTAACTCCACGCTTTATTACCCTGGTGATGAAGTGCAATATCTGGGGAATCTCTATCGAGCGACTAATTATATTTATGGTCAAACGCCGGGGACGACAACTTATTGGAGTCTAGTCAGTAGCTGCTAGTTCTTAAGTTCGAAAAAACTTAAAACATTCTGTAGTTAAAGTAAGTTCAGTTTTGGTAGTCAAGGCTACCAAAACTACCAACCACGACACTTTTCTGTCCACTTATTTGAACTAATACAAAATACTTGCTGGGCTCTAAGCGACTTTACGAGCTTCAAGTAAGAGTTACTGTGCATTTAACTTGGGCGACGGTAGTTACTTATATTACAAAAAAACTATCGGATAAAAGTTGTAGTAGGTTATTCATTGATCGGAGTGATAAAAATGAAAACAATGATGAAAACACTTTCCAAAACCGTCCTGACAACGGCTGTAAGTATGGCTGTTTACTCGTCGGCAATTTATGCAAATCCACAATCTAGCGCTGAAACTTTACTTAATATTCAGCAAGAAATTGCGGTAACCAATATTTATCGTGCTTATTTTCCAAGTGAAGATATAGCTGATAAAGCAGCAATATCTTTTCATTCACAGTTGTTGGAAAGTCATGTTGCTGATGGTTACTTAATTATGGAGTTAACGGAAGAAGAAAAATCAAAATTAAAAAAATTCGACTTTCACTTTACTCCAGCAACTGAGTTTATCAAACAAAGAAATAGTCGTCTTGAAGCGATTGAAAATAACTTGAATAATAATTTTGACAGCCTTAATGCCCAATCAATACCGGGAAGAGATTGTTTTGAAACGGTTGAAGAAACTTTTGCCGCCGCTGAATCATTAGCTAGCAGTAATCCCGAAATTGCACAATGGATTGATATTGGTGATTCATGGGAAAAAACAAATAACTATGGTGGTTGGGATATTCAGGTTCTTAAAATTACCAATTCCAGTGTGGCAGGCGACAAGCCAAAGTTATTCGTGAATAGCGCTATCCATGCGAGGGAATATGCAACAGCACCTCTTAATTTAGCTTTTGCTCGCTGGTTAATTGAAGGGTATCAAACTAACCCTGACGCCACGTGGATTGTTGATAATCATGAAGTCCATTTATTATTACAAACGAATCCAGACGCGAGGAAAAAAGCTGAAACAGGTTTGTCATGGCGTAAAAATACCAACCGTAATTACTGCGGTGCTAATTCCAATAGTCGCGGTGCTGATTTGAACCGAAACTTCAGTTTTTTCTGGAATTATGGAAACGGTTCGAGTGGTGATATGTGTAGTGAAACTTACCGTGGTAACTCTCCTGCATCTGAGCCTGAAATTCAATCACTGCAAGACTATGTTCGCTCAATTTTTCCAGATAAAAGAGGGCCGAATCAAAATGATGCTGCACCACTTGATACTCAAGGGATTCATATTGATATTCATAGTTACGGTGAATTGATCTTATGGCCTTGGGGTCATACGAGCGGTTTAGCGCCTAACGCTTCAGGGCTACAAACGCTTGGTCGAAAGTTTGCATACTTTAATGGCTATGATCCCAAACAGTCTATCGGACTTTATCCGACTGATGGAACCAGTGATAACGTCAGTTATGGTGAACTTGGCGTACCTGCTTATACGTTTGAACTAGGGAATACTTTTTTTGAAAGTTGTGCTACTTACGAAAATGAAATTTTACCCGATGTTTTACCTGCGCTTATTTATGCGGCTAAAACAGTTCGTGCACCTTATGTTACACCGGGTGGTCCGGACGTTACTGGTTTAACCATCAATGGTTATGACACTATGGCTTATGTTTCTCCTGGTGATATTGGAACTTTGTCTGCGAGTACAACCGATACGCGTTTCAGTACTCGGCGAGGTACTGAAACCACTCAAAATATTGCTGCGGCAGAATATTATGTTGATGTTCCTCCTTGGCAAAATGGTGCTGTTGCAAATGCATTAACACCAGCTGATGGGAGTTTTAATACCAAAACGGAAAGTGTTACAGGAACAATCAGTACACAGGGGTTAAGTGATGGAAAACATACTATCTATGTGAGAGCCAAAGACACCACCAATACTTGGGGGCCTATTACGGCTATTTTTTTGAATGTCACTGACGATGTTCCACCGCCAGCGAATCAACTTGAAAATGGTGTTGCTAAAAATGATCTATCTGGTAGTGCTAAGGAGCAGTTGTTTTTTACAATGAATGTCCCTGCTGATGCAGCGAGTCTTAAATTTAATACCAGTAGTGGTTCGGGTGATGCGGATTTGTATGTGAAGTTTGCTTCTAAACCGACGCTTGATGTTCATGATTGTAAAAGCGCTTCCAGTAGTAATAACGAAAGTTGTGAAATCACTAATGTTAAGGCGGGGACTTATCACATCATGGTTGAAGCATGGAGCGCTATCAGTGGAGTGAGTCTGGTGGGCAGTTATACCACTTCGGATAAAGGTGACACGATTTTAGAAAATGGTATTCCTAAGTCAGGCCTATCTGCATCGCAAGGAACGAATACTTTCTACACATTAGAAGTTCCCGAAGGGGCAACGGACATTCAATTTGAAATGAGCGGTGGTACGGGGGACGCTGATATGTATGTCCGGTTTGATGCTGCACCCACGAAAAGCAATTATGACTGCCGTCCTTATGCGCAAGGTAATAATGAAAGCTGTGATGGAGATCAAAGTGGCGGTACCTATCATGTAATGCTTGATGCTTATACCGCTTATTCAGGTGTTTCGCTTGTAGCCAAGTTTACACCACCTCTTGGAGATGCCGAACCGATTGACCGACAAGAGTCGATCGCTTTGGTCGACTATAACCAATGGTCACATTTTACCGAAACCTTGACTCCGGGGTACCAGTCATTAACCGTTTCCATGTCGGGCGGGACCGGTGATGCCGATCTTTATGTGCGTCATGGTTCACAGTCGACCTTTACTCAATATGATTGTCGTCCTTATAAAAACGGTAACGACGAGACCTGTGTTATTGATTTACCCGCTTCAGGAACTTGGTATTTTGATATTTATGGTTATGGCCGCACCGGTTCAGCAGATATTACGCTGAGCATTGCTGCAATACCGGTTGATTAACCTGTGAAGTTGGGCGTGCTTTATCAGCACGCCCAACTCGTTAACTGTTTTGAAAAAATTGATCTAAAAAATAAAATTATTGAGGAGTATTCAATATGTCGAATAAAATTCAGCGGATAAAAAAATCCGCACAAAGCATACTACTAATTATTGGTGCAAGTTGTGCCGCTCACAATGCATTGGCAGACAGTGCTTTAACCAGTGATAGCCCCGCACTGAACAAAGCTAATGTGATTTATACTTACGATGAAATGTTCAGTTTTAATGTGAGTGATTATTTAAATAATAATGCGCCGCATTTATTACCTTATGCAGAAGCTATTTCTCATTATGCTGCGGTATCAACCACCAGCCCTAAGGTTTTGTTAACGCTGATAGAGCAGCAAAGTGGGCTTTTGACAACTCATGATACAACACCAGAAAAAGTGGCATTGGCTTTTGGAAAGCTTTCAGATAAATATGGATTTAATCAACAACTGGAAGATATAGCTGGGCGAATTAATCTTGCGTTATATCAAACGCCGGGGTATACGGAAAGCATAACAAATCCATCTTTGCCTGATAATCTTGCTGCCCGTAAGATTATTCAGTCGATTTTTTCTGCCGAAAAAAACTTCGCTTTTGAACAATCAATTGCTGTCAATGAAATAAATCATTTTAATAAAATATACCGCCAGCTGTTTCCACAAATAAGTAACCCAATGGAGGAAGCGACTAACAGTAATACTACTGCTGTTCCACCATCCAATTTTCTACAGCTTCCTTTCCCAATCGGTGAAGCTTGGTCAAATGGTGGTAGTCATACTTTTACCGGAAGCGGTGCTTATCCACAATCGTCGTTAGATTTCAATGATGGCGGTGTTTGGGGTGGCAATATTGATCATCTATGGGTGGTAGCTTCCGCTGCAGGTCGAGTTGTTGTGCATTCTTCGTGCAATGTTGAGGTGGTCCATGATAATGGCTGGTCAACCGCTTATTACCATTTAGATAATGTTCAGGTACAAACGGGTGATGTTATTGGTATCAATACACCCATTGCAAATTACGCGAATAATCGTAGTCAGGCTCTTTGTGAAGGCGGAAGTTCATCAGGCCCGCATGTTCATTTCTCACTGAAAAAAGATGCGCAGTATTTTGATCTGGATGGTGTGGCATTATCCGGTTATGTAGTTAGTACCGGAAATGATAGTTATGACAGTGACTGTAATCGCTTTTGGTTAAAAAAAGAAGGCGAAGCTAAAAAATGCGCGTGGAGTCAGGTCTATAATGATGGTGTTGGAGGACCAATAGAGGATCCGGAAACGCTTGAAAACAATGTACCAAAAACGGGGTTAAGTGGTACAGCAAAACAGCAATTATTCTATACCATGGAAGTGCCAGCCAATGCGAAAGACTTATCATTTAAGACATCGGGCGGCTCAGGTGATGCTGATCTTTATGTCAGATATGGGTCAAAGCCAACGCTGGAAAGTTATGACTGCAACAGTACCACCAGTACTAGTAACGAAGTTTGTGACATTAGTCAGGTACAAGCTGGTACCTATCATGTGATGGTCGAAGCTTGGAGTGCTATTAGTGGGGTTACACTTGTTGCAAGTTATACTGGTTCTGACTCGGATGATCGGGTATTAGAAAATGGCGTAGCGAAAGAAAACTTATCCGAATCACAAGGTACCGATGTGCTATACACATTCAATGTGCCAGAAGGCGCAACTGACATTCAATTTAACATGAGTGGCGGTTCTGGTGATGCTGATATGTATGTCAAGTTCAACTCTGCTCCTACTGAGTCAAGTTATGACTGTCGCCCTTATGCACAGGGAAATAACGAGTCCTGTGAAGGAGCTCAGATGGGCGGAGTTTATTATGTATTGATTAAAGCGTTCAGCAGTTACTCTGGGGTTAAACTGGTTGCGAGTTTTGTTCCACCAATCGGGGATGCTGAACTGATTGATAGAACGGAAACCATCGATGTTTTAGACTATAACCAGTGGGGGCATTTTACAGAAACTTTAGCACCTGGTTACGCGTCTTTAACCGTCACTATTTCTGGTGGACAAGGTGATGCTGATCTCTATGTGCGTCATGGATCGCAATCAACCTTCCAACAATACGATTGTCGTCCTTATCTCAATGGCAATGATGAAGTTTGTACTATCGAACTACCTGATTCTGGTACTTGGTATTTTGATTTGTATGGATATGGAAAAAGGGGGGCTGCTGAATTAATGCTCAATATTAGTGCGATACCTGAAAAGTAACCGGTAAAATAGACTGGCAACTGAGTTTTATACAGATAACATTGAGTCAGTTAAAAACAACGCACCATGGGTTAGTTCATTAATCTCTGGTGCGTTTTTTATTATATTACTTATGGCAGTCTTACCTGTTAAATCATAGACAGTAGAGTAAACTTACTTTTACAATACACTGACTGTTATTGCTTGGTATGATTTACCAGTATATTTCTTTGTGTTTAATGCTAAAAACTGGGTTGGAAAATAAAATATGGATATTCTTGCTAAGGTGCTTTGTACTCTGGTGCTTTTTTTGGGGATGTTTTGGGCTTTTTTACCTGGACAATTTGGGTTACTAAACTTTAAAAAAAGTCATAATGCGATCGCGAGTATTTTGGCGACTGCTTTTTGGTTTTTTCTTATGTTAATTCATCCTATTGCAGTATATAAAATTTGGTTGGCTGAAGTGTCAATGCTTTGGTGTTTGTTGATACTTTTTTTTGTGCATATATTATTTTTTACGACAGTGGCCAAAGACGTTAGTACAAGTTAACGATTTTAAAAAGGGAAGTGTCAATATGAATTCATTACTATTTATTGCTGCCGTACTTACCGTTGTTGTTGGTATTGTTCATTCTGTTCTGGGAGAACTGCTAATTTTTCGGTTGCTACGCAAAGGCTCCATTGTTCCGACACAAGGTCACTCGATACTGAAAGAGAGGCATGTCAGAATATTATGGGCTACTTGGCATATTGTCTCTATTTTTGGTTTTGCATTTGCTGCCATTCTTTTTTATTTATCATTGTTTGAAATGGAGTCTTCTTTTTATCATTTTTTATTACAAGTCATTGCTACAGGAATGTTGATTTCTGGCGGTATTGTTTTTTGGGCAACTCAAGCGAAGCATCCGGGATGGATTGGTTTGACACTAATTGCTATTTGCATTTGGTTGGTTTGAGTTTACTACTGCTCTTCAAGTTAACACTTAAACGCTTTTTAGATTGGTATCTAAGGCTTTAATTATCACTTTATAACTTTTCCGTATGTGTATCTCGTATTGTTATAACAAAATCTAGCTTTCACGTATTTTATCAATTATTTTTCAATGTTTCTCTCAGAATGGTCGATAATGAATTATCCGCCATTAAAAAATAGCTAAAAATACTGATTCTTATTTGGCGCAGTTAACACAATTGGCTACCTGTTTGAAAGAGCAGGCTCGCAAAGCTTCCGGTCTAAGAGCATTACTTGCTTATGATAGCGGGGTTGCTAAAAAGAAAAGTGACTTCTTTTTATCAGTCTCTTCAATCAATGACCTTCCAGCTTTGCTTTAAACCACGTTATTTTTATAAAGAGTTACTTCATGTGGAGTTGTTAATGAGTAAGACACCAATTAAAGCGATCCAATTCTCTCTTTATAGTGTATTCCTTTCTTTTGTATTGACCTGTTTTAGCGCTGTTGTTCAAGCTGCTACCCTATCAGGGAAGGTGACAGATAAATCTGGCGTGCCTATTGAAGGGGCTAATGCTATGATTTTTCAAGTGGTTAACAATAACCTGATACATGTTGGTGCAATCATTAAAGTCGATGCCAGCGGTGAATATACATGGACAGTTGATGATGGTGACTATGTTCTACGAACTTATTTTAATGCTCAGGAAGTGTCGCTAGAAGGAGCGCCCAATTCAGTTTTAATTCAAACAGAAGACTTTCCAGTTACGGGTAATACTGTTAGAGATACTATATTTGACTTTTTTTTACTGTCAGGAAAGGTCGTAGACAGTAATGCTTTACCAGTAACGAATGTTACTTTGGAAACCTCAAAAAATTGGTCTGGCCCTGAGCAGGGCGCTAGAGGAAAACTTTCTCAATATAGTATTTCGCATTTAAATCAAAGTAGTGTTACGGATGTTGACGGACGCTATAACTTATTAATGTTCTCAACGGATGCCTGTATTGCATCTGGTTTTTACCCCAATAGTGATGATTGCTTGTATGACATTACTTTTAGGCC
>JAUIHB010000365.1 GCA_030432465.1 Gammaproteobacteria bacterium | reverse complement strand
GGGGATGGATATTTGATATTCAATGGCTTATTCAAATTCACCCATCCTTTGTTCCCATGCAGTTTAATACTGCGCTGTCCTTTGCTTTAGCGGGATTGAGCGTTTTCTTTTTAGTAGAATCCAAAAAATATTATTCGCTAATATTTTCAGTCTGTTTATTGTTTATTAGTTGTTTGACTATTTTACAGTATTTAACTGAGTTTGATTTTGGCATTGATGAGTTGTTTTTTGAACATCATATTATGACAAAAACATCTAGTGCAGGAAGAATGGCACCTAATACGGCATTTTGCTTTTTCCTAACTGCAATCATTGTCTTTATTATCAACTTAAAGCCTCTGTGGATTGGTGTTTCCCTTGGCGGTGCGATTACTTCTGCATTAGGGCTGGTTGCCCTGATCGGATATTTATTGAGTATTGAGACGGCTTACGGGTGGGGACATTTAACCCGAATGGCAGTACACACCTCAATCACTTTTATTTTTTTAGGCATGGCTGTTTCGCTTGCCGGATTATGCCTTTCGCCAGTAAAAACACTTTATCAAAAACATTGGTTAATCATATTTATATTAATTGCTTTATTGGCTGCTGTACTAACACTATGGCAAGCATTGTTAAGTCGAGAACACCAAAGAATTAGTGATGCTGTCGATGATCGTTTAGTGCAATTTGTAGATACTTTTAGGTTGGATGTGAGTGGCCAAATTCAAGCATTGCAACGGATGGGAGATCGTTGGAAAGATAGACAAGGAACTCCTTATGAAGAGTGGTTTACTGACGCAACTCGATATGTCGAAGACTTTAGAATTTATCAACGGATAGATAGAGGGAATAAGCAACTAAACATTGAATGGAGTACTCAAACAGATAAGGTTACTAGTCGTTCTCCTGCTCTTTCAGATTTGTTAATCGCATTAGACATCGAGCATACAGAGCAAGTAAGCATTTCTAAAAGTTATGCTACGGCTGATAAAGAACGAATTTTTTATGCAATAGTTCCATTGTCTTTAAAAAAAGAATTTGATGGGTTTATCTTGGGGGTTGTTAGTGTTAAAAAATTATTCTCAAGGATTAATAATGATAACCGACTCGCTTCTGATTTTAAGTTGGCAGTATATGAAAATGAAAAAATTATTTATGGCCAGAGATCTCAAGACCCTTTGTTATTAAGTTTTCAGGCGGAGTCTCATTTTAATTTAGAGGGCTTGTCATGGAAAGTAAGCCTCATGCCGACACTTTCTTTTGTCGAGCAAAAACTAACTATATTGCCGGCACTTGTTCTTTTAAGCGGTACTTTATCGATTGCGGCTATCCTCCTGTTTTATTTTTTATATCAAAAAGATAAAGAAAAAAGTCAAAGTTTATTGTTGGAGGTTAACCTGCACGAAGCAACCAAGCTTGCTTTGTTGCGTTCAAAAGATAATCTTCAGTCTATAATGGATAGTACTCAGGAGGGTATTCTTGTTGCAGATCAGGCTGGTAAAATAATATTAGTTAATCCTGCCATGCTCACTATGACAGAGTATAGTGAGCATGAATTGCTAAGTATGTCGGTAGAGCAACTGTTTGTTGTTGACGACAGAGTTCAACCTTTGAACAGTGCCGATACGAGCAATCTACGGACTGATAAAAAGACGTCAAAAATAAGCACGGTTAATTCTGAAAACTCTAGTATTCAAGTTGAAGACGAATTTTTGTTGTCTAAAAAAGGTATGAAAATACCCGTCCAATATTTTTGTAACGCCCTATTAAAGCAGCTTGGAGATATTGATGGCGTTGTTATAACGATTCAAGATATTACTCAACGTAAAGCAACCGAAAGTGCGATTTTACGTTATACCACTGATCTGGAAAGGAGCAATAAAGAATTGGAAATGTTTGCTTATGCTGCATCTCATGATTTAAAAGCACCATTAAGAGGTATTACTCAACTAGCGGGTTGGGTAGTTGAGGAAAGTGAAGGTTTGTTATCCGAACAAGCTGAACAATATCTCACAATAATGACTAACCGTATTAAGCGCTTAGACAAGTTGTTGGATGATTTATTGATATTTGCCAGTGCAGGTGAAAAACATGGTGGTTTTGTTACGTTAAATCTTCAAGTGTTAATTGAAGGTATTTTTGAAATGATAGCGCCAAGTAAAAAGTTTCAATTAACTTTAGTTTTACAAACCACTTCAATGAGAACGTTAGCAATACCGCTTCAGCTAGTTCTGCGAAACTTATTGGAAAATGCAATAAAACACCATGATAAAAAATCTGGTCATATTATCATAAAAGAAGAATCTGTTGCTGAAGGTTATTGTTTTTCTGTTATTGATGATGGTTGCGGTATTTCTGATGAACACCTTGAGACTATCTTTAAATTATTTCAGACTTTAAAACCTAGAGATGAAGTGGAGGGAAGTGGTTTAGGACTTGCTTTGGTTAAAAAAATATTGGATAGTTATGGGGGTACTATTGACGTTTCTCAAGCACAACCAAGAGGAATGGTTTTTCGATTTACCTGGCCATCAGAAGCAACGCTTGAGAGGATTATCCATGAATGCTTATAACGCGAGTTTAATTTCTATTCTTCTTGTTGAAGATGATGATATTGATGCGATGGGAGTTCTTCGCGCTTTTAAAAAATCTCAAATTTCAAATGAAGTTATTAGAGCCAGAGATACTTTTCAGGCAACTGAAATTTTGAAAAATGGTGATGTTTCTAAGCCTTACATTATTCTGCTGGATATTAATTTGCCAGGAAAAAGTGGTTTGGAATGGTTGTGTGAAATCAGAGCTGATTGTCAATTACGTACGAGCCCCGTTTTTATTTTATCTACATCAAGTAATGATGCTGATATTGATAAAGCCTATGAAAATCAAGTCGCAGGCTACATTATAAAAAATACTTTGGACTCTGGATCAAAAGCTTTAGTAGAATTGTTAAAAAATTATTTCTCAACAGTAAGGCTACCAGTGTAATCGAATACATTGACGTAAATAAAAGCTAAGTAAATAGGAGAAATGATTCACTTAGCTTTAAAAAGGTTAAAGAGGAAAATCCATTTTTCTCTTTAACAAGGCTCAATAGCAAACTGTTAATTATCGACAACTGCCTTCAAGTATCCAAAATTTGAAGTATCCATTGGTTTCTGGATTTTGATTATAGTTTCCATATTGGGCGTAATAAATATTACCTTTGTAAGCCACCTGATCACCAGGATAGTAAAATTGTGATGTACTCCAAGCTGGAGTATTGTCACATGAACCACCATTGTCTGAGGTTTTTGATTCTGCTAGTAGACTAACGCTAGAGTAACTAGAGTAGGCATGAAGCATGATGTGAACAGTACTATTTGTTCCAACTTCTACTTCGCAAGTTTCACTATTGCCATTTTTATAAGGTCTGCAGTCGTAGCTATCAAATGTTGGCTTGCTACCCACTTTTACGTATAAATCAGCATCGCCATTTCCGCCATTCATAGTGATT
>JAUIHB010000364.1 GCA_030432465.1 Gammaproteobacteria bacterium | reverse complement strand
TCAACCCATCAACTTTATTTTTCAGTAAAAATTCTTTTTAAACACCAGATAATCAAGTTTTATTCTCCCCAGAGGCATTAATCATTTTTATTTAAAGCCTTGAAAAAATGTCTGTCCATGATTATTTGCTCGAGATAGTCATTTTTCTTACTCTGGGGAAGTCCAATACTAATAACTGAAAATATCTATGTAGGGTTACTACAACGTTTTTTTAGCTTATTATAGTATCTTAATTACAATGCTGATTCCGGAAGTCTATTTTTGGGTCATCACAGAGAATCAATTACAGGCTCTTACTTCATGTTAATCACGTACTTACTTGTTTTATCATTGCTGTTATTTAACATCAGGCGTGCAAGAGAAAATCATAATTTTAAATATTCTGTTCTCGCATTGTTTGGGGTGATGTATTTTGGCATATGGCCGTTTATTAATTTTTCTGCCTCTATTGCGTTATTCGATGACACCATAGCGCATGTTTTGCGGTTGTGCAGCTTATTGGCTTGCGTACTTTTTTCGTTCTCACCTTGGGTTACTCGGCCGGTATTTTCCTATGTTGCTATCGGTTTGTTTTGTTGTAGTTTAGTGGTGAGTTTCGGTCTGGAGAAGCCGATAAAGCGAAAAATATTGCTTAGCAGTAATTACTTTAATGGTGATATTTATCTTCCAGAATTTGAGTCGCATGTTTCATTAGCGCCATACAGGTTCCCTTCAGATTTGTATGAAATTCAAGTGCCAGACTCATGGTTACATAAAAAACTGGACGGCTATTTTGATTATTTCATATCTTCTTCAAAGTCCACACAAAACCAAACTGAACTTGAGTTTAGACCGAGCTGTTTTGACGCGAGTGCTATTGTTATTAGCGAGTTGCTAGTGCCGTTAATAGCATCAGAAAAAGTCTTAGGTGCGGAGTTGGAAAAAGATTGTAGTCTCACTACCTTTGGATATCACTGCTTGGTTAAAAGTGCTTACACTGGAGAGCAGAGTGAGCGGCTTAGTATTGATGGTAATGAAGTTTTTGAACGTTGGTGGTATTTTATCGCTAGCGATGATAAGCAATATGGCGGAGTTATGGATATTGTATTTTTTCAGAATTCTCAGGCAAACCAGCGTGAGGTAAAGTCGTTGCTAGTAAGTTTTAGTTTTAGAGATGGGGGTGATAGCAAATGTCTCACCCCTTCAAGCTGGATGTAAGAGCTATAACTCTGGTGTAGCTCCTGCACTAGCTGCGAGTGCCTGCATATTTGGACAGTCCCAAGGCTCTCCAGTGACTTCTTCTGCACCGTCTTTAAATATTTGATATCTCGATTCTGGAGTAGCTTGGCGTACTGCTTCCCATGAGTTCGAAACAATAGGGTCTTGTATTTTTTTGCTCATATTTTCAAGAATAAAATTACTTTTTTCTTCTTGTGATAATTGACTAACCCCTGCTAGATTTTTTAACTCATTGAAAACTTCACATAATTGATCAAAACCCGATGTAGCAGGCTTTGACTCTTTTTGGCAAGACACCAGAAGTGGTATAGTAAGTATGAATACAATTGGAACAAAAAATTTAATCATTTAGTTTGCCCCCAAATTAAACTTCCATTGTTGTTTCTTTGAAATGGGTATACGGGTTGATAAACTTTTACAGCTGATTTGGGTTTGTAATCGGCTACCATATTTCCGCGTGAGTCAGTAATATATAGCCAGAGACCGTTCGAATGCATCCATGCTGTGCCTCCTTTACTAGCTATTCTTTGAGCATTTATAAGTTGTGGGTTACTTGCAAAGTGATAACAAGTTTTAATAAATGGCGCATATTTGGGTGGTTCTGACTTTGTAGCCATTTCAAATTTACGTTGAAGATCGTCATCTAAAACGGATTTCATTAAACTAACAGCAACGCTTGCGCCAGCTGATAGAAAACCTGAAGCGTAAATGCCAGCATCAACCCCCGACGGTTTGCTACCATCAGCGCTATAGTTAAGTACCCAAACAGCAGGTGTTACTAGCACGCCTGCAGTTTTCTGACCAACTTTTTCAAGACCTATGGCAGCAATCGTACCACTGATTGTTTGGGTTGTATTTTTGTGATTTCTAATAGTTTTTGATAGGTTTTCCAACGGTATTCTCCTTTACTATCGGATTGGTTTTTGTCATACGTATAGGTAGTTAAGTTATATTTTGAAGTTTTATAAGTCCTACAAAATTAAATCTAACCATTAGATTATAATAAAATTAAGATCGGCATTCATAACCAAATATGATTAAGCGTGTTGATCAAAAAATAAGTAAGTCATGAATAGCATTGGCAGTGTACATAACAGTAATACCTAAACATATCGAGAAGTTCACAAAATTCAAGGAAAAGGAGTCACGTCTACTTTATCATTTAGAAGGTGAAGACGATGAGGCTTTTCTAGCGACATTAGCTGAAGTTTCTAAGGAATGCCAAGCAGTAATCCACGCTTATTGTTTAATGACTAATTACTATCACCTGCTGGTTGAAACGTTGAAAGCCCAATTTTTTGATGACTATAGCTTTAACAAACCTTAACTTTTATACCGTTTTCATTGATTAATTAAAAAGGCCGTATGAACGGCCTTTTTAATCATTACTCGTGATAATTCGAGCCGGTACTAGAATAAATATAAGTACACTTGCCATTAGCATCCCATTGATAATAAAGATAAGACTCGTTACTTAAGCCTCTAATCTGCTCAATATGATGCGCCTGTGTTGTCGTACAATACCCCGAAACACCCGCTGCATTTCTTGATTGGCAAACGCCATAAGGGTTGGCTGATAGACCAACATATGCACAACTGATGAATTGTTGATTATCAGCACTATTTCTTGCACCAATCATTGAACCATAGGCTGTTTTCGTTCCTGCGTTAACATTAACCTGTGCATGGTTGATAAAACCAGCAAAAGCAGTTGGACTGATAAGAGTGGTAAGAAAAATGATTGTTTTTAATTTCATAATATGACCTCCATGTATAGTCAGTTGGTGTTGATAACTAAAAACTGAATGTTTTTAGTTTTTACAATATAGCACCTGGTTGCATAACCAAGTTGCCATTATTGATCGCTATAATTAATTTCTGTAGAGCTTTATGATGTGCTTCAGGCGACATATTTGACATGACTTGCCTAAGCGATAAAGCGCCA
Organism: Gammaproteobacteria bacterium; assembly: GCA_030432465.1. GTDB lineage: Bacteria > Pseudomonadota > Gammaproteobacteria > Enterobacterales > Kangiellaceae > Aliikangiella. The sequence goes on along the minus strand of JAUIHB010000364.1, from coordinate 352 downwards.
TCTTGACCAAGCGTACCTGAAACTAAAACCGTATCCACAGCAATGAATCCATCCTCATCAGCTTTTTCAATTAAAGCTAATTCTTCAGGTGATTGGTTGTTTGGCTTTGTTGTTTTAGCTTGACTTGACCGACTGTTTTTATTGTCTGAGAGATTAGTTTGAATATTTTTAAACTGTAAACTTAAGTCCTGTATTTGTTGTGACAAGTGAGCATATTGTTGTTCTAACTCTCTTATATGAGTTAGCTCGTAATTGTTCGAGTGACTAATGGATTCATTTATTTTATGTTGGTGTTCTGCTTTATTAATTTTAAAAACCATAAAGAGAATAGCAATATTGAAAAGAATAATCG
>JAUIHB010000033.1 GCA_030432465.1 Gammaproteobacteria bacterium | reverse complement strand
AGGCTAACAAGTGAAGGCACAGGATTTAAAAATCTACGCTCCTTCGTCGTTCCACTTTTTAAACCTGTGCTTCAGGCGTTAAATGTCTATGAAGATTAAAGTTCCAACGTTTGAAGAGTTTCGAAGCCATGATGGTCTTCACTATAAGAACCTTTGGCGAGAGGTTGGAGATGGCTGGTTTTGCCCTTCATGTAAAAGAAGCAAGTACGAGATTATGCGGTGGGCTAAGAGATTTCCGAATAGCCCCAATGCTTTTTGGGGCTGGGTTGCGCCTCTTCATAAACACCATGATCATTCAGCGTCGTACATGAGTAATCAAGGCAGATTTCCAATGACTACCATCTGTGATCAATGTAACTCGTCTGATGGAGCAGCCAAAAGAAAGCTGAAGCTTCCTAGGGACTTTTCGTTTTCTCCTCAGGAAATTGGGTGCTTCGTGAAAGCGACCCCACACGGAAAGCATGAGATAGACTATGAAATGGCTAAAGCAATTTATGACTCGCTCCACATTTAACAATCGCAGGCAAGGCGACGGCTTTTCCGTTACGGCTGCGCCTTCACTGCAAAGCCGCGCGTGCTGCGGGCGTTAAATTTATGAAAGCTCAACTTTTATTCTTGGAAGTATTAATTTCTTTTCTGCCTGCTTTGTTTTTTCTAGCGTGGGGAGTCGTATTCTGGTTCGCAGCAATGGAAGATATTCTAAGCTTAGATGTAAGTGCTTTTGGTATGGGAGTCTTTTTTGGCGTTCCGATGGGGATCGCAGGTTTTGTTGGAGTAACTACACTTACATTAAGTTTGGTTACGGATAAGGAAGCCTCGTCTATGAGTATGGCTCAAATATTATGCTTGATATCAGGTATCTTGGCCGCGCTTATAGCAGGTGCATTGATTTTCTTTTTTTCATGGTGGTCTTCATTGATAGTGCTATTACCTATTGCAGTAACCGTTCATTTAATAGTACTGCACCATCGAAAATTAAATTTAACAAGTCAATGAAAATTGAAAATAATCGTAGACAGTCATTTTTCTAGTCTTATAATCATCAGAGTCGGTCAAAGAAAAGACAAAAATCGTCGAGCCACCGGCTTGCCCTCAATGTGGCGAGCATCATTGGTGCTTTGTTGGGGCGACAGTCCGATGGCACTGGCAGCCCGGTTGACGAAATAACAGGAAGGCGCAGTCGTTTTTATACGCAGTTAACGGCTGTGGGGACTCGCTTGCGCTAAGACAAAAAACATGGCATCTTAGGCAGCATAAATAGACATTATTGATGGAATAAACTCGCCAAGAAAGGACGCAAAAAAGAATTGTCAGCCATACATGGCTCAACCTGCCTTCTCACTTAGCAAAAAAATCCATCAATAAAGTATTAACCTCTGTGCCAGCGCGGCATAGTCCAACAGACATTTATATTGATTGGAAATCAACATAAATGCTTATTAGTTATCCAAATATTACAAATAGGATTTATCATGAATAAAAAAATCATAAAACTGCTTTCCACCATTGCTTTACTTGGAAGTGCTACTTCAGTTAATGCTACAAATCTTTGGACAGCTAATATTGAAAATATATATGTTTATTCAGATGGGAAAGCAAAGGTCTTTCTTACAAACCTAAACAGCCCACATCCAAATAATGAAAATAAAGTTAGTACAGGCTGTACGACTAATGGCGTTTGGTTAGCTCCTAATGTTTCATCTGAAAGAGCCTCTCCCGAGTTACTCTCGTTTTCCCTCACAATGTTTTCGTCAAAAGTACCTGTGCGAATTGCAATAGTCGGTCAAGGAGCAGATTGCTATGTTATTAATATTGGTAGTCAAAGATAACCAATAAATGTTGGCGAAAACTAGCAGTTGACTCCTGTGTAGCAACTACTATTTTCACCAAATTAAGTCGTTATGCGAGTAAAAGGATTGCATCAAATTGAGAACACTTATTTTTATATTATGCTTGATTGCAAGCGGTGTCACTGCGAAAGAACCTTCTACACTCGACGCTGCTAACAAAAATGAAGCATTTGGAATGATGCATACATTATTAATGAAGTTTAAAGTTTATGTATTTATGTGTGACAGGTATCATCCAGACCTATCAAATGGTTTTGCTGATTCGATAGATTTGTGGAATGAAAGAAATGAAAAGCCTTTATCCAACTATGCCGCATACTTTGAGAAAGTATCCAAAAAAGAAATTGAAGAGTTAGGCGCCTTAAATAATAAAGCTAACGAACGACGTATTATTCATTTTAATCGCATGAGTTCAGAAGAACAAAGAAGTTTTTGTAAGAAACAAAGTAAAGATCTTAGAGAAAATACTTATGAGAAAGAAATACCAAACATGTTCAAACTGTTAAGTGAAGGTTAAATGTTTAGCGTTTATTTTAGATGTATTGCATAACCAGAGTCAGGAGTTCAACTCGTGCCTCGTAAACTCAGACAAGCGTTAAGTGTCACAATGGATAATCGAGCATTTACTAAACTCATAGAATTTCTTGAAAAGGTTCCAGCAATAATCGGTGCTATTGGAACTGGGTCTGAGAATGATGGACGCTGGTGGGCGAAATTTGAAATAGATATTCATCACCAGTTAGCATGGCATACCGTACAAGAATTGGGACATGTACTAAATTACATGTCTCTAGATGAGCGTTTACCTACATCATTTTACCCTGTGTCTCCACCTCCATATATGAACGGCGGCCCAGAAGAGTTTTTATCATGGGTAATTGAGTGTCATAACCCAGAATTTAAACCAGGAACATGCGCAGAGTGGCTTATTGGTCGTTTGCCAAATCCAGTCGAGGATTTGCAACAGTGGGCAACAGAGTAAAACACTTAACAATCAGCTCAATCCGACCTCCACTGCGTTGCTCATTTTGTGAAAATAAGGAGGCATGACCCCTATTATTCTAGCAATTTTAAAAGAGTCAATTCGGTCATTCTTAGCTTTGCCACCATGAGTAGCTTTCATATAAAGTGCATCACCAAGAATAAAATCAATAGTGTGCTCTTCACAGAAATCAGCTACCCAATACCAGCAGTGCATACATTCAACACCAACCACTACATTACCAATATAGGGTTCAAGCAGATAAAGCAGTTGTTCGGGGTTAGCTGAAATTTCTTTATGAAGACAGGTTTTACCTTCCTGATCAATGATACACACGTAAAGTGATCTAGCATGTAAATCAATTCCACAGTAATATGGATGCATGTTATTGTAAAAGTTCATTGAGCTTTCTCCTTTTGGTTTGGTTGCCTACCAGTTTAGCTGAAATGGTTAAACTGGGGAGAAGGCTCAATGATTATCAAGGCCATCAACCATCACCACTTCGTGGCTGGAAAGCCTAAAGCGCGCTTCTCGCAAGGCTGCCAGTTATGGTGACGTTAACTGTATCTAGGAAATTATGCGAAATACTGAAAGAGTTAATTCAGAAAGACCGGAATGCGCAGTTGAGGGTGAGGTAGTGTGGAGCCCTTTGAAATCAATTTGGTTTCTTTCAAATCTGTTCGCTACGTTATTCATCGCTCCTTTCGTATTTTCATTTTCAGCTGTTATCGTATTTATCTCATTGACTGCGGTAACACTTTGCTTTGGTCATTCCCTAGGAATGCATAGGCTGCTCATTCACCGATCTTATGAATGTCCAAAGTGGATGGAATATCTATTTGTCTACTTGGGTGTTCTGGTTGGTATGGCTGGGCCAATTGGAATGATGGTGCAGCACGATTTAAGAGACTGGGCGCAACAGCAGAAAAAATGCCATGATTTCTTATTACACGGATCAAAAATAATTAAAGATGGTTGGTGGCAGCTCAACTGTGAGCTCAATTTGAAATATCCACCTGAGTTTACGATCGAAGATGAAGTTTCAAAGAATAGGTTCTACCTTTTTATTGAAAAATATTGGTTGCTTCAACAATTAGTTATCGCAGTTCCTCTATATCTATTAGGTGGTATATCGTGGCTGGTATGGGGCATTTCTGTAAGGGTTGTCATCTCCGTCGGTGGTCATTGGCTTATTGGCTACTTTGCCCATAACCATGGGCAACGAACTTGGACAGTTGAAGGTGCGGCTGTGCAGGGACACAATATTCGCCTTGCGGGTTTTCTCTCAATGGGTGAAGCGTGGCACAACAATCACCACGCATACCCCGGCTCAGCAATGCTTGGCTTATACAAAGATGAACCTGATCCCGGTTGGTGGGTGTTAAACGCGCTTCATAATCTGGGAGTTGTTAAAAATATTAAACTACCAAAGGAGTTGCCTCATCGTTCAGAGTTAGTCACAGAAGCAACCGACCTTGAACGTCGTGTTGAGCGTGTTCCAGAGGAGTGCGAAATTGCAAATTTCATCAGAAGAAATAGTTAACCGGGTAGCCGGAGGTTTCTAACCTCCAGCCCCCACACCACCCTGCATGCGGATCCGCACAGGGCGGTTCACTTAACTTACCCGTTAGGGTAATGAACTTTAATCCATCCTTTCTTCAATGAGAACAGACCTTCTTTCACAAGATATTTATTACTAATCGCTTGATTAATTCCTGGTGTTTTAGAACTTCGCCAAGGGCCTTTGCTAGTAATTCCACAACTCACCGCTGACTGAATTCGCACACCACGTTTCAATAAATTAGCAACTTTCGTTCTTGGTTTTCGCCACTGTCGCCAGTACCTGAGATTTTTGCTCTCGGTATTGTGAATAAAGAAGATTCCATTGACCTGGAAGGCATGTTCGGGTCGGATATGAATACCTTTTACTTCGTCAGAGAAGGTGATAATTATGCTGGCGTAGATAGTCGCTATGGGCTGGCGGTCGTTGAATATAAAAATAATAAATGGCAGCAGTCTGTTGTTGCGAATGTAGGGTGAGTGTCTGTAACTGAACTCTATAACTGGTGGTAGTAATTGGTGGTAATTGGTGGTATAACGAATAAAAAATATCAATAAAGTATTCGTGCTGAGTTAACGTATCGCAGTCGAATAAAAGTTTATATTGGTTTCCACATAAGTGCTTAATGCTTAGCTAGTTATGCTTTCTATGAGGCATCTCCAATACATTTGGTAGGGTGATATTCATTTTTAAAGGATTATTTGTTATGGGTAAGTTTTCATTATTTCTTCTTGGTATGGCAATCTTAATTTTCAACTCGGCTAGTAAAGCAGCTGATTTGTCTTTAACTTTAAATAAAGATGAAATGAAAAAAGCGGACTCTATTTACCAGAGATACTGCTCTCTTTGCCACGGCAAGGAGCGTGAAGGATATAAAGCAGATCATGCGCCGTCATTAAGCTCAAAGTCGATGCTAAGCACTGCTTATCCTCAAATACTGTACGACTCTATTTCTTGGGGAAGAGTTAATTCTGCTATGGATGGATACAGCGAAGAAGCGGGTGGTCCTTTAAAAGATTCGGATATTATCTTGCTTATTAGGTGGTTAGCTCAGAAAGAAAATATTTCTCTTGTTGATTTAGATCAAGCTCTCATATCCGGAAACTCTTCGCAGGGTGAAACACTCTATTCAAAAAACTGTGCTAGTTGTCATGGTGATCAAGGTCAAGGTGTTTCAGGACCTGCTTTGGCAGACCAATTATTTTTATCGAGCGCTACCGACAGTTATATTAAATACGCTATCGTAAATGGTAGAGAAGATACACCGATGCAGAGCTTTAGTAAAAGTCTCAAGGATGAAGAGATTAACAATATTGTTGCTTATTTAAGGAGCCAAGCGTCAGGTTGGCGCCCAAATCCTCTTGAACTTGCTGAGTGGCCAAACCCAGAGGATTACGTTATTAATCCAACTGGCGAAGCCCCAAAATTCAAACTGAGGGAGAGCAGATATGTGCCAGCACACGAAGTTGAAAAAGCATTAGAAGACAATAAAAAGTTAATTATTTTGGATACCCGCCCAGGATCAGCGTGGCAACGCATTCATATTCCTGGTGCAGTTCCAATGCCCTATTATCGAGATAAGTCAAAAATTGCCGATGACTTACCCAATGACGGAACTTGGATTGTTGCTTATTGTGCTTGTCCTCACGCGGCATCAGATTCTGTAATAAATCACCTTCGCAGTTTAGGTTACAAAAATACAGCAGTCATTGATGAAGGTATTCTAAAGTGGATAGAGATGGGGTTACCTGTTGTTGCCGGAAAAGATAAAGTTAACTACGTTGGAAATTAGAACATCTAGCATTAGTATTGGATGAGGGGAGCATTATTACAATCGCTCGCAAGCTCTTTGAGACAGTAACACGCAGGCTCTGTCACTTCTCGTTCCGATTTACTTATCACTAACCTTTATACGAGCGTTGTGCAATCATGAATATATTGGCGTTTGTTATCGGGATTGTTGTCTCAATTATTGTAATTGTGCGTTTAAAAAAAACTCGATTGGAAAAAAGTAGATTTGCATATCCCCTTTTACTTTTTACATTTCCGTTTTATTACTTCATTTTCGCTATATTTGGTAATGATTATGTCGCTATACCATTAGAATTTCTTGGTGGTTTACTCTTTTTTGTTATAGCTGTATTTGCAGTGAAGCTTCATGGGTTTTATAAATTTAACCTACTGGCGATAGGCTATATATTACATGGTGTTTATGATGTAACTCATAACCAACTTTTTATTAATGTAGGTACGCCTGTCTGGTGGCCAGAGTTTTGTGGTGTGGTAGATATTATAATTGGATTGTATTTAATTAATGTGGCATTTAAGAGCCGAGTAAGGGAGGGACTTACAAGCTGTTAGATAAGGATAAAAAGACAGTTGTTTTTTGCTTCTGTGTTGCTTAAATGTATGCAAATCTGTCGGCTTTGGGGCTAGACAAACTTATCATCAAAATATTTTTTGGACAAATGAAAAAGAGGTTGTTATGAAACATGATCCAACCACAGAAGAAGGTTAAAAAGAAATCAAAAAAGCTGTTCAAAAGGTTAGAGAAGAATTGAAACATTATAAAGAACTTTCTGAAAAAATGTTGATGATGAACCCAGCGGCCAGTTAACTAACCCAAATGATATATCAATTAAAAGGATTATTAAACGTCATGAAGATAGATGAAAAAATGCGATAAAAGAGCTGATAAGAAAAAATAATGATAGCGTACGCCAGCGAGCGAGAAAAATTGAACAAGGTTTATCAACGTCTTAATTATTGCGTAATAAAAAGAACAATCAATTGTGACGTATTACAAACTCTATAAAGAGCCGCTCTCTGCTTTAGCTTTTTCTGTAGGCTTAATTGGTATTTGTGATTGACCAATCCTTCCAAAGCCGGGTAACTCAATGGCTAGATCAAAGGCGTCTATCTCAAGATTAAGACCTAATAAATTGAGTTCCAAGCCTTCTTCTAAGCCTATCGAAACCCCAAGTAAACCCCACAAGGATGCTTGAAGTCCACCACTGGGCGAGCGAGAAAGTAAACTATTCCATTCTCTATAGTCCTTACCGATTGCTGTCGATGGCAGGTCAAGTCGGAGTTCTGGTACTTGCTTACCAATAAACGCAGTAAACGTATTACTATTGGGGCCGGGCCATGCTCGGTATGTATTTTTAAATGGATAATTGTGAACGGCTTGTTGAATTTTTGGGATCAATCTCTGTGCTTTTTCACCGCGTATATCGAGTAAAAGTTCGGGCTGATTTCCCCACCAGTCGCGATCAGGTTGGCTGGTACGCTCTACCAATGCAGAGTTATTACGGCGCAAGCGCCAGCCAATAATTTCATAAGAAGTATAATTTGTACTGCCTTTTTCTTTTACACTTACCCAAGTATGAACCGCTAATGCTTTTTTAGCCCCTTTGGTTCTGGCGGCATAAACTTGAATGATCGCTTGTGAGTCACTGCTCGCTGATGGTGCAAAAGTTCCTTGAGTAATTTGATTTTTAGTCGTGCAGCTTATCAGGGCTAAACTAAAAAAACTAATTAACCAAATGGTTGGGTTTAATAAAATATTGTTAATACGACTAATCAAATTGACTACCTCAACTGTAATGCTTTTTCCAGGCATATAAAACTTTACTTTCTTTTTCTCGACGGATACCTGCCCGTAAATTTTTCTGACGCTCTTCTGGGAGCGTTTTAAACCACTGGTAACAGTCTTTAATAATGGTTTCCAGTGGTCTTTGCTTTAATCCATTAGCGTAGGCTTTCTGGCTACTCATAGTACCTGCGCCCGCAAAGTCTCCGTTGGATGGAAACCAGACAGGCATCTCTTGCCAAGGGGTGACTTGTTGCTGTTCAAGAAAATCAGCAGTAATCCAGACTGGTTTTGCATCGGGGTTGACAGTGTTGACACAGGTATCAATCAATTGCTTGATAGTAATATCGGCAGCTTTAGACTGAGCATTAAATGTTCCTGTAACATTATGTGATAAGCAGTGAATCATCCATTCAGCTAAGTCACGTACATCGATAAACTGGATGTAATCTTTGCCATTTCCCGGCGCAATAAATTCCCCTCCTTGCTTGATACGTGCTGGCCAATAAGTAAAGCGATCCGTTTTGTCTCTTGGGCCAACAATTAAACCTGGGCGAATAAGGGTAACTTGATCTGGCATATGTTTCTCGGCAGCTTGTTCGCATAATGCTTTTAGTGGGCCATAGGTTTCATTGGTGATTTTTTCGATGCTAGGATCATCGAGATTTCCGATAGGAGATTTTTCATCCATATTTTTTTTAGACCAATCGGCATAAACTGAAATGGTTGATATTAATAAGTATTGCTTAATATTCTGTTTTAAAACATGCATTGCCATGTCGACTGAACGAGGATAGTAGGCCGACGTATCGATGACTGCATCCCACTTTCTCCCGGCTAGTTTTTTTATATCTTGGGTATTTCTGTCACCGTGTATTGTTTCTAAATGTTTAAATAATTTAGGGTTAGTTTTTCCGCGGTTAAATAAAGTAATATTATGTCCAAGTGCAAGAGCTGCATTGACTGTATGAGGACCTAAAAAGCCGGTGCCACCAAGAATTAACAAGTTGAGTTTTTTTGCTTTTGCCAACGAATGAAAAGACAAAGGTAATCCGCTTGCAGCTGTAGCGAGTGCTAAATTTTTGATAAAACTTCGACGCTTAGTCATGATGCTTTTCCTTCTGATTCATTTTTTTGTTTAAGTTTTTAGACCTTATAAAAGCTTGCTGTTTGTCATTTACTGCTTGCGATTTTTTGCCAAGATAAAGTGCAAGAGCTGACCAATCAAGAGCTATGGGAACGATTAAAAGAGCAATACTACTTACACCCAACTGGAAAGCGGTAAGAATTTTTTGACTAACAGCTCCTATTGCGTCACCACCACGATAAACAAAACTATCTACAAAGCTTTTAGCTTTATATTTTTGCTCGCTGGGTAATAGCGTAAATAAGGTTTCTCTTGCGGGTTTAAATAAACCGTAATTAAGTGAACGTCTCAAAGTTTGAAAAATAATTAACATTGCTAGTGAGGGTAATAATGACAATGAAATGAATCCTGCTAATGTAAAAATGGGAAGACCTATTAAAATAATTCCAAGCCCAAACTTTTTAAGTAGATGCTGAGAAACATAGAGTTGCATAATCAAGGTTAATACATTGGCATAAATATCAATATGAGCAAAAATTTGAGTTCGCTCAACGGCATTTTGCGTTTCCTGAGCCACTAGCTGGCCTTGTTGAAAATACAAGAAAGTAGAAGTTAAACCGTAAAAGAAAATGTACCCTGAAATGGCTAAAAGATAAGGAGACTTTAAAGCGAATTGAATGCCTGATGTCCATTGATGAAAACGAGATAAAGTATTTTTAGCTTGTTTTTTTTGTACTTCTTCAGCATTACACTGCATTAGATTTTTTGTAGATTTATGCCATAAAAAGTCATCATCATTAGAAATGTTTTGTGTGGGAGTAAGTACAAAAAGCCTATCAATTTTTCTCATTACCCAAATGGCAACTTCAAGAAATATAATTGGGACAAGTAATAAATAAGTATGACCAATAATTTCTACTAAAACATTAGTGATGCTTCCGCCTAAAATTGCACCTAAAGTTCCGCCAATGGCAATCATAGGAAATAATTTTTTACTGTTACTAAATATAATTCCGTCGGCAATAAAACCCCAAAATAAAGAAATCAGCAGCATGTTAATGACACTTAACCAAATATAAAAAACAATGCCGATATAAAAATGATGGCTCACAGGAAGCATCATAAATGCGATAAAAAATAGTATGAGATTTAAGGTGACAAAACGATAAGCCAGAGGAATAAACTGGCGACGTTGATATTTGCTAACCAATCCTCCTATGAGTGGTGCAACAAACAATAAAGCAAGCATTGTGGTGAGAAAGATATAAGGTAAGTCATCTGCACTGCGGGATACACCAAAAGTCTCTCGCATAGGACGCAAAGTATAGTAGGCCGTCAGTAAAAGAAAAAAATAGCCGGATGACCACACGACAATGCGGAATTCATGTTGCTTTAAATCGAAAAGCTGTTTTACAGCATTCGGTAGCAGCATTGGTTACCCTTCATTTGAATTTAAATAGCGTTGGAATTGCTGAGACTAAGTTATCAGATTAGCAATTGCTGCCATATGGCTCAAGATAAGGTTGTAAGAATTTGCAAACATTGTGCTTGGATTCGGTTAGTCAGAAAGATATTTGCGATAAAGAAGAAAAAGCGGATATGATTTTTAATTGATAATAGCAGCGATTACACAAAAAAAGTAGCCTCCTGGAATGAGGCTACTTGAGGTGATCGTTTTAGAAAGTCATTGGCTTGTAATAGAGTCTTTATTAATACTCACTATTACAAAAACATTACCGTTGAATATTTATTCAGCAGGTAAGACTGTTCCAGTCACTTCTCCAAAGCCAATACGCTTAGCTCCATCTCGTTGACACCAGCCGCGCATGATGACAGTGTCGCCATCTTCAATAAACGTTCGAGTTTCACCGTTATCTAATGTGATTGTTTGTTTGCCACCATTACTTAGCTCAAGTAGCGAACCTGCTTCGGCTTGCTCTGGGCCTGATTGAGTGCCGCTACCAAACATGTCCCCTGGCATTAAGTTACACCCATTAACGCTGTGATGCGCTACCATTTGTGCAACCGTCCAGTAGGAGTGACGGAAGTTAGATAATGATAAGTGACTTGCTGGCTCTCCGGCTTCACGCATTTTTGCTGTTTCTAACTGAACTTCTAATTGGACATCAAAGCTACCGGCTTCTCTATTTTGTTTTGACTCTAAATACTCAAGCGGTTGAGGCTCGTCTGCATCACGAGTCCATTCCGCTCTAAAAGGTGCAAGCGCTTCGGTTGTGATAATCCAAGGTGAAACGGTTGAGGCAAAGTTTTTAGCTAAGAAAGGCCCTAATGGTTGATATTCCCAGCCCTGAATATCGCGTGCTGACCAGTCATTAAATAAGCATAAACCGAATACATGATCTTCTGCCTTTTCTATACTGATTGCTTCACCAAGTTGGTTGCCGTTACCAATATAGATACCGACTTCCATTTCATAGTCTAAGCGCTTGCAAGGTGCAACTATTGGCTTTTCGGCATCAGGGGCTTTTAATTGGCCTGATGGGCGTTTAAATTGCTGTCCTGAAACATCAATTGAAGAAGAGCGGCCATGATAACCAATTGGAACCCATTTATAGTTAGGTAATAAAGGGTTATCTGGACGGAAAAGTTTACCGACTGCCGTAGCGTGATGAATTGATGTATAAAAGTCGGTGTAATCACCAATACGACAAGGTAAAGAATATTCCACCTCAGTCTGGCTGATCAAACATGAGGATAGTTTATCCTGAGCATCTGAGCCGCTACTTAATGCTTGGGACAGTGCCTGTCTCAATGCTGACCATGCTGTTTTGCCCATTCCCATAAATTTATTTAATTCGGGAGCATCACAAGCAGAAATGGCTTCTTGGGCTAACCCTGAAAAAATACCGCTATTTTTAGCCGCGGCCAGATCAAGTACTTGATCTCCAATGGCAACTCCGCCGCGAAAAGCTTCACTGCTGCCTGCTTTTCTGAAAACAGCAAAAGGTAAGTTCTGAATGGGAAAGTCGCAGTTTTCCTGATTAGCTGATTCTACCCAACTGGTTAGACTGGGATTGTGGGTTTCATTAAGCTGATTACTCATAATTGATGTGGCTCCTGATGTTATTGCCTATTCAAAGGAATTTGCCTATTTTTTACAACCTCTAGAGAAACTAGCTGGTTGATGATGTTAATGGCATCTTAATCAAATTTATGGATGTTATTTCTGTCGCCTATTATAACAGCGAGTTTGTGAAAGGCTATTTACTGACCCGAATAAATGATAGAGGTTTTGAATGGTCATCATGCGGGAAATTGATTGGTCAGACAAATTAAGTATTATTCCCCACTTTTGAAGCGTTGACTGATTTGTGTGATGTGAGAGTAATCAACCAACCTGAGCCCTTTATGAACAAAGCTTTTTAGTTCTTTTTCTCTGGGAAATGTGTAGTAATTGGCTGTGCCTGTCTGAGATGTTGCGATTAATTTTTCACCTCTATGTAGCTTTTTTACGGCTTCCAGCATATTTGAGCAGCCAGACTGATATAAAGCTAATAAGTTTTCCAGGTAACTCTTTGATAAATCGAGTGGCATCCGTTGATTTTTGAGTATGGCACCAGCATCGATCGCTTTTGTTTCAATCCAGTGAAGGCTTGTACCGTAATGAGTTTCATTGTTTAGCATGGCCCAGAATGTAGCCATTACTCCCTGATATTGGGGTAGCAAACCTGAATGTAAATTGAGTACTCCATGGCGGGCACAATCTATTGCTGGTTGTTGTAATATTTTGCCAAAACGTATCGATAAAATTAAATCAGGATTTTGCGATTCTAGTTTCTGTAGTCCGGCAATTTGATTGATATGATTGAGTTGCTTAAATTGAAGCGTGTGACGTTGTGCCAGCTGTTTAAAGGTAAATAGTTGATTGGTAGTCTTTTCGGTTTGTTTGGTGGGGGAATTATCTAACTGAGTAAACAGAATTTCGTTGAAAAGCGTTTGCTCGAAAAACTTTAATGTTTGCAGTGCATTGGGTAAATTGGTGTGATTGCTACCAACCTGACCGGAATAAAATACCACAACTTTATGTTCAGTCAGTTCAGGTAAAAGATAATTAAGTGCTATATTACTCGCAAGATCTTGGTTGGTCAGAAGACAAATGTTCATGGGTTTTATTTTTTACTGTAAAAATCTTTGTTTTTCATCAATCCGACAAAAATCGATAGGCTTAGCTTGGTTATATCGATCAATTAACCAGCATTCATCGTAAATGGAACAATAACAAAGTTCTATCTGGACAACTTTATCCGCTTTCAAATAGTTTTTTGCTAACGTTTTATCTTTAATCAATAATGGGGTTATTGTAGCCTGAGATGAAAGTATCCTTGAGCCTAAATGAGACTGAATATAATTGGATGCTGCTGGTATATCTTTCCAGTATTGAATACTTTTTCCATTGTAACTAATTTTTGCGTATTTGATAATTGCGGGGCCTGTGCCGTTATTTATTACTCCGTATTCAAATTTGTCCTGATTGGCACTACGAAATATTTCTAAGCGAGGCCAAACAGATGCTCGAGAATAAGCTCTATCGATATAGGCAGAATAAATACCAATAAAAGCAGTAATCAGACTAACGATCAAGGCTGAAAGCGCAATGATCATTTCAGGGTTTTTATACCAAGGTTTGTTTTGCATTATCTTTCTTAATTTAAGTTATATTTTTTATTTTGCAAAATAGCGGATTCATGAATCACTATGAATCCGCTTAATAAGGCTATTCATTTATAATGAATAGTTATTATTCCTCTAAACCATTAATAGATTTAATTTCGAGGTAATCTTCAAAGCCAAAAGCTCCCCATTCACGACCGTTACCAGATTGTTTATAACCGCCAAAAGGCGTTTCTAGTTCTCCTGAGTTTCCGTTAATATTTATCGAGCCAGCACGGATTCTGGAGGCGATATGAGCAATGCGTTCTTTATCATTACCTTGGATATAAGCAGCTAAACCATAGGGGGTGTCATTAGCAATATCAATCGCTTCGTCATCATTTGAGTAGCCAATAATTGCTAATACAGGACCAAAGACTTCTTCTCGAGCAATTGTCATTTGGTTGTTCACATGAGAAAAAACCGTCGGCTTTACATAGTAACCTGTTGAATAACCTTGCGGGTGTCCAGGTCCACCACAGACAAGCTTGGCACCTTCTTGTACGCCCTTATTAATGAGCTCCTGTACTTTATCAAACTGGGTTTTACTAACCAGAGGCCCCATTGTGGTAGCTTCATCTTGCGGTTTACCAATAACAACTTTTGCGGCTGTTTGTGCGGCTATTTCTGCTGCTTCTTGCATTTTATCATGAGGCACCAGCATGCGAGTTGGTGCATTACAAGATTGACCCGTATTGTTAAACACACCAAAAGCCCCGCGTTTCACCGCTTTTTCTAGGTCGGCATCATCCAGAATAATATTTGGAGATTTTCCTCCTAGCTCCTGAGTGACCCGTTTAACCGTGGGAGCTGCATTTTGTGCTACCAGAGAACCAGCGCGAGTAGAACCTGTAAATGAGATCATATCAATCAATGGATGGCCAGAGAGTGCAGTTCCAACGCCTTCACCGTCGCCATTGATTAAATTAAATACACCAGCGGGGACGCCAGCTTCGTGCATTATTTGTGCAAAAATATATCCAGATAGTGGAGCTATTTCTGAAGGCTTTAAAATCATTGTGCAACCTGTTGCTAGTGCCGGAGCTACCTTGCAGGTAATTTGGTTCATCGGCCAGTTCCACGGTGTAATTAAACCGCAAACACCAATAGGTTCTTTGACAATTTTGCTACCTGAAACAGAGGTTTCAAATGGGAAAGTTTTTAATGTTGATAGCGCGGTTTTTAAATGCCCAAGTCCTGCGCCTGTTTGTGCCTTACTGGCTAAGGAGATAGGCGCTCCCATTTCTTCACTAATGGCATCAGCGATATCGTTGTAGCGCTTTTTATAAGTTGATATTACAGCTTCTAAAAGCTCAATACGTTCCTGAAGTGGGCTTTGGCTATACTGTTTAAATGCCGTTGAAGCGGCATGTGCAGCTTTGTCTACGTCGGCTTCGGAGCCTAAAGATATCTGTGCACAAACGGCTTCAGTTGCTGGGTTTATGACATCAAAAATATTTTCTGAGGCTGGTTCGACCCATTGACCGTTAATATAGAATTGTTGGTAATTTCGCATGAAAGAGTCTCGTTAATGAATTTCGTATTCAAAAGTATACTGAATGGTGGCTTGAATCAAGCCTATGTTTATTAAGGGTATTTCTCGCTACCGTTTAATATAGGTCAAGGTTCGACCATTATGTTTGTTACAAGACTCTTTTGTAGGACTATTCAGTTTTATTTATGCCGATATTTTTTAACTAAAGAAGTCCAACTGGTTTTCCAAGGAGTCCTCAACCATAGTTTAAAGATCCACCAATAGGATTTTTGGGGAGTTTCTTCAGATGTTGCCTGCTGTGAGGCTCTTTGTAATGTTGAATTTGCCGGCGTTTTTTTTTGTGCAGGATTAGCTTGGGTATTGTTTGCTGTTTTGGTGGATGTTTTTAAATCATGAGACTCTTTAGTAACCGACGGTTTCTCTTTTGAGTTGTCACTTTGTACATGAACTGTTTCATGAGGGAGCGGTGGCGGTGATTCTAAAGTGATAATTTCAAAAGTATTGGGGACTTCGTGAATTGAACCGCCTTTATCAAGGTGCTCTAGGTTGACTACCATACCTTTTTTGACTTTATTCAGCTCGTCAATAATGGCTTGTGGTAACCCTGTTTGCTGTAATAGTTGTTGGGTATCATCAATGATACTATTTATTTCGCTACGTATTTGTTTAACGCAATCCCGCTCTTTGGTTTTTAGATTTTCAATCTCCAGAGCAATCTGCTCCTGCGAAACTGGAAGCTTAAACGGTGGAATGAGTAAGTTACGGTTCTTGAGAATTAAACGTAAAGCGAGTGAGGTATTCGTTTTTTGTTTGAACTGATTGATAAAGTTTTGAAAAGCATCGATATCTAAATTTTCAATCTGATGGTCACGCAATTCATTGACATCAATTTTAGTTAAACTGATGATATTAATGACTGACTCGCCTAAACTGGATTCAACTTTTTCTAATTTAAGAATCAAATTTTCTGGCTCTATATTTTCCATGCGTTTTTGCAGAGCTTTGTAATGATTAAGCAAGCTTTTGGGAAAATCCTGTGAAGGTCGAGCCGCTTGAGCGACTTCATTTAGTGCCTTTTGCTGATTTTCAATGTTGCAGGCAATTTTGATTAAGCTTTCAAGCGCGACACGTTTGTCGGTTATTTGTTGTAGTTTGTCGGTTGGATTATTTGGCATAAACGCTATAACGGCTATTATCGATGTTCAATAGTTTGAGATAAGGAATATTATTTATAATAGGCTAATAGCCTCTTTATTGCTTGATATTTAAATGTTATTTAATTGTTTGAAAAGCATCGTGATTTGTCTGTTTTATAAGATATGTTTAATTTTATCTCGGTAACTTCGGCTCATTTTAAGACGAGAGCCTCCTGCCAGAACTAAATAATACTCCCCATTGATATGAGAACATACTTTTTCAATTTTGTTCAGATTGACAATCGTAGAGCGATGAATTCGCTGAAAGTTCTTAGGATTAAGCTTGGATTCGAGATTTTTCATGGTACTTCGTAAAACATGCACTTGATCATTGGCATGAATGCACATGTAATCACCTGCAGCTTCTATCCAGCCGATATCATTACTTAAAACCAGAGTTGTTTCACCACGATCTTTGATGGCAATTTTGTTTGGATATTGATTTGGTGCTTCACCATTGGCAATTATTTGATCGATTTGTGCGGGTGTCTGCCCTGTAATATTAGTAATTAAATCCATTAAACGCTTTTTTTGATTATCACTTTCGGACTGAACGAGATGTTGCCGAACTCGAGCTATTGCAATGTCCAGCCGTTCTTGTTCAACAGGTTTTAAAACATAGTCGACAGCATGAATTTCAAAAGCATTGACGGCATATTGGTCGAAAGCCGTCACAAATACGATCAATGGCATATTGTCGGCCTGTATCTGACGAACCACTTCAAAACCATCAATACCTGGCATCTGTATATCGAGGAAGACCAAATCAGGTTGGTGCTCTTGTATCGCTGCTAATGCTTGACGCCCATTTTCACATTCTGCAATAATTTCAATATCAGAAACCGGTTGTAAACGAATTTTCAATCCTCTGCGAGCAAGTGATTCGTCATCTACAATAATGGTTCTGATAGACATAATATTTCCTTAAGTGAATGAATTTTTGAGTAATATTTAATGACTGACATCAAATCAATTAGCTGTTTCATAGGGTAGCCTAATACTCACCTGTAGACCATTGGGCTCTAGATTTAAAATCGTAAAAGAATGTTTTGAGTTATAAATCTGTTGTAATCTTTCTTTGGTGTTTTTTACCCCGACTCCCCGACCTTCAGGAATGTGGCCATCTTGCAAAACAATGCCCGGTCCATCATCAGCAAGTTCTAATAAAAGCTCATTAGCAAATACTTTAGAACGAATACTAATTTTTCCTCCGCTTTCAGACTGTGCAATGGCATATTTTATAGAATTTTCTACCAAAGGTTGCAGAATCAAACTAGGGATTAATGCTTTTTCTGAATCAGGCTCAATATCAAAGTTTAATTTTAAACGCTCTTCAAAACGTACTTTTTCAATTCCTAGATATAATTTTAAGGTTGTTATTTCTTGTTCCAGAGAAACCTTTTGCATAGGATCATTATCTAAAGAATAACGCAGAAAGTTAGATAAGCGAGTAACCATCTCATTGGCGCGTTCAGTTTGTTTTTCCAATACTAATGTGGAAATAGCGTTTAGGGTATTAAATAAAAAGTGAGGATTTAGCTGATAACGTAACATTTTGAGTTGGGATTGATGAGCTAAAGCCGTTGCTTTAAGTGCTCTTTGTGTTGCAGCCTGCATACCTTGATAAAACTTAATACCAAAATACAGGCAACTCCAACTTAAAAAAATGTAAAACTTGTTAAATACTCCACTAATGTAACCCGTTAAGTGCTCGGGGCGATATCCATGTTTGTAGATTTCCCAATAGCATATATTATCTGGTATTACCCAAATAATGCTTAGCCCGTACGAAGCGCCAAGAACCCAGGCAACTTTTAGGGTAATTGATGCGTCCCAGATATGTCGATATAGTGGTCTTAATAAGAAACTTAGACCGAAGCCTAATAAAGCCCCTATTAATAATACCCAGTAATAGTTGATGCTTTTGTCCCAATAAAAGGCGCCAACATAACCACTTAAAAAATAGCCAGACCAACCGAGACAGTTGAGAATAAAGAATTGATGTTTACTTGATTTTAAGAGCTGCTTTGTTTGCATAATATACTGTGAGAGTGAAAGTCTTTGGTTTATTCCAAGTGTACCTGTAAATAAAATTAAGTACACATAAGGAAGTATAACGATATATTACTTGTTTATGTCCTGCTTTGCCTCAAATAGCACTCAGTTCGACGGGATATGCTATTTATACCCATCCCACCTCAAGATGCAGGATTTAACACCTGAAAATTGTCATTAATTCTACTTTTCAAACTCTCACCAATTTGAGGTAATGTTTTTTGAAAAAACTCCTCGATTTTTTCTCTAAATTCTTTAGCCGTTGAAAAATATTGATTATTCCTCACATGCTCATTCATTACTTTCCAGAGTCTTTCAATTGGGTTCAAGTTGGGACTGTAAGGCGGTAAATAATAGAGCTTAATATCTAGCTCTCCAGCCTTATCTTTTAAGTCTTTAGCACGGTGATATCCTGCACCATCTAAAATGAGATGTATCTTTTTATTAGATGGATATTGTTCTCTTATCGTTTTAAGAAAATCCTGCATTGTTAAGCTGTTAACTTTATCAAATCGGTTGACAATAGCTGAGGCAATATCATTTAAATCAATGGCTCCAACAATGTTGAGTCGAGTTCGGCTGTCTGTGGTTTTAATGCTTTTATCATGACCTACTTTAATCCAACCACTACCGACTTTTGTCGCTTGTGTCGGATGCATGGCATCGACAAAAAGTATTGGCTCATCAATGACTTGTGCTTTGAGTTCCTTGTATTCTTCAATAAATTTGGCTTGTCTGATGGGGTCAAATTTATGCGGAACGCCTTTTGGCTTTTTGTAACTAAAACCATGAGAATGAAGCCATTTATTGAGCCCTGAAATACTAAACCTTATTTCATAGGCTTCCCAAATATAATCAATGATTTCATAAGAGCATTGATAGGTTCGCTCTGTTAAATGTTCAATGACGTCTTCTGTTTGAACTGTTGATAAATAACTATTGGAACCCCCATTTTCAGGCTTTAACTTTTCTTTTTCAAGATAGTCATTAATGTGTCTGACAATGCTGGTTTCGTGTAATCGCAAGGCTTGTGCAATCATTGGTGTAGACCACCCTTCAGAGCGCAGCAGGACGGCCTTAATACGGTCACGAATACGACCATCT
>JAUIHB010000363.1 GCA_030432465.1 Gammaproteobacteria bacterium | reverse complement strand
AACCCAGTTTGAGGAACTGGACGAACGCTTATGGAAAGAACGTTTGCGCTTTTCAGTCAGTCATTAAATCAACCACTAGCATTTAAAAAATTAACTGAATATTTTTTGTTTTTTAAAAAAGGAAAGTCCATGAAATTACTAAGTCGTAAACAACAATTAATCGAAACCTTATTTAAAGTCAGAAACATTAACGGCTTCACATCTGACTATTTAATGCATCATATTTACGAACTCAACAGCGAATATCAACGCGAAGTTATTTACAACATTTGTTGCAACTTGTATCACACCGAAGCCGCACTGGAAAACTTACTCCTAAAATACGACCAACCCATCAACAACCGAAACTATCAACCAGAAACATTTGAAAGCGTCAAATATTTAAACCTACACATGCCCAATGTCGTCACTAACTTTTTTGAACAACACAAAGACAACGACGTCCTTCCGCATTATCGAAAAGTGTTGTGTTCTTTGAGTGATTAAAAATGATTAAAGCCCTTCTATTAGGAGGGTATTCTTAAGAGTTTTGAATTGTGGTTTAAAAAATGGGGCTTATTGCCAGAGTTAGTTGAAAGTTCTAACTTCCTACTAATCTAAGTTTTTTACTAATTCGAATTTAACACAGAAATATGATCTGGTTCACATATTGAGTACACACAAAGTTCAATAATACGATTGCGCTTTAGATTTTGATAAAAGGAATAAATTATGGATAATATAGCAATAATAGTTTACGGCGATGGTGGAGAGCTTGGTAGTTTTGAAATTTTTGCAATGAATTTAAAACGAGAAATTTCAAAAAAATATACAAAAGTAGTGGTAAAATATATCAATAGAGATACCGATTTCTTTCAATTAATTGGTTCAATTGATCCTAATAAAGAAAAAATATCTGAACTTCACGTTTTTTCTCATGCAATTGGTGCAGGGTTATTTCTAGGGTATAAAGATAGGGCAATTTCTTTAATGCGAAACGCTTTAGTTTCCAACAAGTTCAAAGCTGGCAAAAGGGTTAGCTACAATGATGTTGTAAAAACAGAAGTAGGGGCTATTCAAACTGATGATTTTAAAGTCGGTAAATTAGCAACCCAAAAAAAATTTTATCAGAGTCGATTTTCAGCTAACGCATTCATTAAACTATGGGGGTGCAATTCTGGGGTGAGTGGATGGGTTTATAGCGATGGTTCAATATCAGATCCAAATGACACTTCTGTTGCTTATTACTGGAGAGCATTTAACGAGTTTAACACGCCTAAACCGAGTATAGCGAAATCCTTAGCTAGTTACTTCAACCGTAAAGTCTATGGTGCTAATAGTGGAGCAAGTATAGAAGTTAAGCACAAAGGAAGTTGGGTTAGCACTAAAGAATATAAAAACGACATTGGACATTGGCCTTCAGGGACTTTGCCTCATAGATTAGTACCCGACAAAGGAACCTATCATGAATATTTACCTTAGATTTTTATGTTTTATACTAATAAGTATTTTTTTTAGTGGTTGTGTAAAGTCTGTTGAAGAAAAATCACAGACTCACTCGATTGGTTCAAAAGCATGTGAAAAAGCAAATTCTGGAAAGCTACAAATAAACAAGCTTAATAATTTAAATAGTCATGAATATGCTTACTTATTAAATTGTGTACTCGCACCCTTTGTTGCGTTTCCCGATGAAAGCCAGTTATCAATCCGGCAAAGGGAAGAAGCAAAACAAAAACTTGCAGATTTTTTGCTAACTAAAAATATTGATACTGACTTTCGCGATGAAACAGAAAGCTCTTTGTTGATCTCAGTTATTGGCTCATATTTTCCAAAGAGCTGGAAAATTGAAACAACCAAAAAACTAATCTCAAAAGGTGTTAATGTGCACGCAAAAAATAAATATGATAAATCAGCTTTAGATTTAGCAATATTTTCAGGCGATAAAGAAATAGCGGAAATACTTAAACAAAATATAAAATAGATTGATTTTTATTTTTGCTTTATTGCCACATGAGAATGGTGCGAATAGTGCTAGCCAATGAGAAGCATGGGCCAATGTAAGCCTTTTTACAGGTAATAATTTATGATTTCAAAACAGCTATTTCAAGCGACTTTACTAACCCTTTTGCTATTGGCCTCTTTGGGTTGTACAAGTACAACCAAAACTATGAACTCAAAAAAACATGTGAACTAACACCGTTAAAACGCTCACAAGAAATATTGACAGTAATACTCAACGATATCCCGACTCATTATACGCATGTTGGTGCTGGTATTACGGGGATCAAGTTATCAGCAACGAATGTTTATGTGATCTCAATTGCTCAAGAAGAGCGAATTGATCAATTAACTTATGAGGTTGCAGTCGATGAGAATTGTGAAATTAAAATACTGAGTAGAGAGTTAAATGCAATTTCCCCGTGGGACAATAATTAACGGAAGTGGGCTGGAAATTAAGCCGACAGATGCAAAGTGATTGGGTTGTTTATAACTCGGTAAACTGAGTTAAGTCGCTTGCGAAACCCAACAACATGGGGTTAACTATTTGCAGACAACCATTTTATTGATCACCCGATAAACACAAGTTTTTCAGCCGCATATAAATATTGTACCGTTCTAATTTTTGTTCTGACTAATCACATTAATTTCGGTTTTCTTTTCATTCTCTCATTTACCTCCTTAATAATGGCGCAAATAACACTAGTTAAATAAGTAGTTTTGGTTGGTGGATATTGTTGTTGAGAAGCTTAAATTTTATAACTCATTGATTTTTAACAGGAATAAAAAGTGAACTTGTATTTAATTGCAGTAAATCTTATTAAATACGCAGTTGACATAACCATGAAGTTAAGTAAGTATTTGATAACAATCAAAAAATCGAAATACAGTTAAACGCTCGTTTGAATATTAATGAGATTTACTGCATTCAATCAGCTGTTAGGCACCAAGAGTAAATATGGAAGAACTGCTAGCTATTGCAACATTATTGGGCGGAATTACAGCGCTCTGGTTTTTCTGTTTGAGGACATCACCGCAGAAATCACCGTAACGCGCCGATTTCGCAGCGAGTTGGACCATTGCCATCACGTGCTCGATACCGTTCCAACTGCTTTGGTTTTGTTTTCCTCAACCGGACAACTGCAATTCTGCAACCAAGCCTATAGAGACCTTTGGAAAACGGACCCAGACAGCAGCTTTGCAACATACACACTTAGAGACGCTCTAAACCACTGGCGCAGCGATTGCTTACCAAATGACACTTGGCCACACGTACAAAAGCTCATACTCTCGACGGCAGAGAGAAAGCACTGGCACGTCACGATCACACTCAAAACGCTTACAGCGCTGAGGCTTACGCTGACGCCCATATCGGGTGGCATGACTTTGGTTTCCTTTGAAAATGTGCTGCCATTTTCCGGACAAGCTTTGACGCTGCCAGATACAGATACGGAAGCCCTTAGAGATCGCTGATCCAGCTTGCAGGTCCCGACACCGGTTTTTACTGTAGCGCCATGACCACTTTCAAAACAACGCATACACTTGTCTCGGCAGACGCAACTCAGGATCTGGCGCGAAG
>JAUIHB010000032.1 GCA_030432465.1 Gammaproteobacteria bacterium | reverse complement strand
CTCTGGCGTATTGTGTGAATTAACCAATCCAGACGGCACTATGGCAAGATTACCTCAAATTGTTGAGTTTGCTAAAAAACACCAAATGATTGTTTTAAGCATTGAAGACATTGTGAGTTTTTTGCAACAGTATAAAGCAGTAATCTAACGAGTCTAAAAATCAGAGCCTCATTCACAATGAGGCTCATTCTATTCTATAGAGCAAGCGAACACATCAACCAGCCCCTAATTGACTTAAAAACGTGCAGTTAAGCCAATCGCAATTGCATCACCAGAATCAAATGACTCATAAGAGAAACGAGCTGAAATAGCAGGACTAAAGAAATGCTGGAATCTAACACCATAATCATAGCCATCTTCATTTGATAAAGCCAAACCCACACTTGATTGTGGCGTCCAGTAATAATCGCCCATCACGGTTAGATCATGCTCTTCATCATCAATACTAGCTTCGACATTAAAATATTTACCACCGCCCAAATTACCGATGTATTTAGTTTTCAGGTAAATCGGAGCATCATCGACATCGGTTGTTGCAACAGAAACAAGCCAGTTATCGGAGAAAAAATAGCCTAATTCACCAGCAAGTATCGTGTCATCTTCATCACCTGCATCAACTCGAGTAGTGCTCAATGCACCGTATAAATTGTTACTTTTATCACCAAACAGCTCAACTCCCAAACCTAATGCATCGGCCTCGCCATCAAAGTCAAAATAATGTGCAGAAATATTGCTATTACGTCCAACAAATGCAGCTTCAGCCCATGGCGTTTTTGAAGTGCTGACATTGTCGAAATAATAAGCACCTTGCAAAGTAATAATGTCAAAACCATCATCATCGATATAATCTAAATCGACTTGAGTATTGTATGTATCAGCCATAACGCTGCCAGATAATAAACTTAATCCAATTAAATAAGCTTTAGTTTTCATAAGATTTTTCCCTTAATTAATATTAGTGTTAACTAAACAGGCAATTGCCACAAATGGCCAGTTCTAGAGAAGTAGAAGAGATTCCATACATCCACTGAACTAACTTGGAGCCTATATTAGTGATCTTGGATGAACTGAAACTTAACGAAATGTAAAAAACTGTGAGCGTTATATCAATTACATACCTTACATAAGACTTAATATTTGGACTTATTCCTTCCATCTTGAAGCAAAACCTGCAAGAAAAGCTCAAAAAACAACCAACAAGTTACTTTATCCCCTATCTATCAATCCACATGCTGGTTTATAATTCGCACCAAATTGATAAGCCAGATTTAAAATGACTGTAAATACTTATACTCCCAAACAAACAACGACCTTAGAAACACCGCAAAAGGTACTTTCTAAGCAAGCAGCACAAGCTAAACCTGAAGCAAATGATGGCTCTCAACCAGATTCAAACAATAACGCTAAGGTTGGTTTTGTCAGCTTAGGTTGCCCGAAAAACTTGGTCGACTCAGAACGCATACTCACTCAATTACGCACAGAAGGCTATGATGTGGTGCCTAGTTATAACGATGCCCAACTGGTTATTGTGAATACTTGCGGCTTTATTGATAGTGCAGTTAAGGAATCTTTAGACACCATAGGTGAAGCGCTGGCTGAAAATGGTAAAGTATTGGTTACGGGATGCCTGGGTAAAAAAGAAGATGAAATAAGAGAAATCCATCCTAGTGTTTTAGGTATCACCGGTCCTCATGCTTATGAAGAGGTACTTAATCAGGTTCATCAACATATAGAAAAACCTAAACACGACCCTTTCATCCATTTAGTGCCCGATCATGGTATTAAGTTAACTCCTAAGCATTTTGCTTATTTAAAAATATCCGAAGGCTGTAACCATCGCTGCACTTTCTGCATTATTCCTTCTATGCGAGGAGATTTGGATTCTCGCCCGATAGGTGATGTGTTAAGTGAAGCAAAGCGGCTAGTCAACGCTGGCGTAAAAGAGCTATTAGTGATTTCTCAGGACACCTCTGCTTATGGTGTCGACACAAAATACCGGACAGGCTTTTGGGAAGGTAAACCAGTAAAAACTCGTATGCTAGAGTTATGCGAACAACTTGGAGAAATGGGAGTTTGGGTACGCTTACATTATGTTTATCCCTACCCGCATGTAGATAATGTTATTCCCTTAATGGCTGAGGGAAAAATATTGCCATATTTGGATATTCCCTTTCAACACGCCAGTCCACGCATTTTAAAGCTCATGAAACGCCCGGGGAATATCGATAAAACTTTGGAACGTATTCATAAATGGCGAGAAATTTGTCCTGAATTAATTATTCGCTCTACATTTATTGTCGGTTTTCCCGGAGAAACTGAAGAAGAATTTGAAGAGTTACTTCAATTTTTACGCGAAGCTCAGCTCGATCGAGTCGGTTGTTTTAAATATTCACCCGTTGAAGGTGCAACAGCCAATGACCTACCAGATCCTATAACTGAAGAGATAAAAGAACAACGTCTGGAAAAATTTATGGCTGTACAGGCCGAAATAAGTGCGAATAAACTTAAGCAAAAAATCGGTAATGAATATCAAATTTTAATTGACGAAGTCACCAGCGATGGCGCTATTGGTCGAACCTACGCCGATGCGCCTGAAATTGATGGAGTCGTACATTTAACCGATGAATTTGAAGTCACTCCTGGCGATAAAGTATGGGTTCAAATCATTCATTCCGACGAACATGATCTCTGGGGTGTTAAAGTTGACGAATAAGCGGTCGACATTCTAATCATGACTAAAATAATTCTAGCGACACTTAATGCAAAATACATTCACGCAAGTTTAGGCTTACGTTATTTGTATGCCAATTTAGGCGAGTTGCAACAAGACTGCGAAATAAAAGAATTCACCATAAACACTCGCGCTATTGATATTGTTGAGCAGTTGCTTCAGTCAAAGCCTGAAATCGTTGGTTTTGGCGTTTATATATGGAATGTTATTGAAACCGCCGCAGTTATCAGTCAATTAAAAGCAGTTGCACCTGAAATAAAAATCATTTTAGGTGGTCCAGAAGTCAGTTATGAAATTGAAGAGCAACCTATTGTACAATTTGCTGACTACATTTTAACTGGTGCTGCCGATTTAACCTTCCGCAAACTTTGTTATGATATTTTTAATGAAAATGCACCACAACAAAAAATATTAAAATCCAAACCTGTAGAACTAAAAGATCTGGAAATGCCTTATCAGTATTACACTGATGAAGATCTTAAGCATCGCCTCCTTTATGTTGAAGCATCTCGTGGTTGTCCATTTAAGTGTGAATTTTGTTTGTCCGCGTTGGATAAAACCTCCTACCCTTTTGAGCAACAACGATTTCTTGATGAAATGGCGGTCTTATACGAACGAGGAGCAAGAAACTTTAAGTTTGTCGACAGAACGTTTAATTTAAAAATCAGTAACACGCTACAAATTATGGATTTCTTTTTGGAACGTATGGATGATGAGTTATTTCTTCACTTTGAAGTAATCCCGGATCATTTGCCTGAAAAACTTAAGCAAACATTGGTTAAATTCCCGGCCGGCAGCTTACAATTTGAAGTTGGCATCCAAACTTTTAACAAAGAAGTTCAAAAACACATTAATCGTCGTCAAAATAACGATAAATCAAAACAAAACTTAATTTGGCTAAAGCAAAATACTACAGCCCATATTCATGCCGATTTAATTTTTGGATTGCCAGGAGAAACTCTGGAAACTTTTCAAGAAAGTTTTGATCAGCTTTTCGCTTGTGAGCCTCATGAAATACAAATGGGAATTCTAAAACGATTAAAAGGCAGTCCTATCATTCGCCATACAGAAACCTTTGATTTACGTTTTAACCCACTGCCACCATTTAATATTTTGAGTAATAATACGGTCGACTTTATAACACTTCAACGCGTGAATCGATTTGCACGCTATTGGGATATGATAGGTAACTCAGGTCGTTTCAAACAGACGTTACCTCATCTACTTGGAAACCAACCGTTTAATGACTTTATGGCAATAACCGATTGGATATTTGCAAAAACTAATCAAACACACCAGATTAATTTAAAAAAATTATATGAATACGTTGCTCAAGCTGTTGCTGAATTATTTCCTGAGCGTCACTCTGACGTTGTCGAAACCTTAGAACAAGATTATGCCAACTCAAAGCTTAAAGGTAACTTTAAAGGGTTAACATTAGTGACGACTCAAGCTGTACCTGAGGATTCACAAGCTAAACGTTCACTGCGACAACAACGTCATTTAGGTTAATAAAATAGTCTTATTAACAACTATTTTAAACTTAGCCTCGACTTAATAGTCGAATAGATAAAATAAACAATTAAAATAAATAGTTAATTACGATGCATTTAACAGCTCAAATAACTCAAGCACTACTCAAATCACCTATCGCAATTCGTCATTTAAAAGTCGGTTCAGTAGTATGGATGAGTATTTATTTCGTTAGCGGTATCATTATATTTTCGCTGTTTAACTGGTTACTAATCAGTAATGAAGAAACAATAAAAAATACTTTACTTGATTACTTATTTCCCAAGTCATGGCATGAACTTTCTGAAAAATGGCTACTTTATTTTTACGAAGCACAAACCAAAACCGTTTTAGGAAATATGATTTTAGGAGCATCATTGGTAATTGCTTCTATTTTTTTATTTCCTATTAAAGAAGCATTTTCCGCAAAATTTGAAAAAGATGCCAAATATCCCAATGGTTCCGTAAAAGAGTTCCCATTGTGGAAACAAGCTTGGGAAGAAACTCGATTATTACTTTTATACTTAACTGCACAATCAATTATTTTATGGATTGGTTACTATCCATATGCATGGACTAAAATCACATCGACCAGCTTAAGTTATCTCTTTTTATTTTTTACCTTTGGCTTAGACTTTATCACCCCTACATTACAGCGACACCGTTTAGAATACCCTGTAATTTTAAAAGCCTTATTGAAGCGTCCCATCTTAGTTATCCTTTTTGGGTTACTATATAGTTTACCTATCATATTGTTAGCTAAATTCATGCTTTCTTCCGAAACGCTTTCATTAGTTGAAATAACAAGCATTCTATTTTTAATTAATATGCTTTTTTTAACCTTAGCAATTCCAGCAGGTACGCATCTAGCCAGTCAATTGCTTCCTGAAATTAGAAGAACTCAAGCGCCATCTTCCAAAGCAATTGGCTGGAATTATGCCATCATGGGAATTCTGCTTTTCAGTACCTTATATTTACACGCGAGTCTGGTTAAAAGTTTACATCACAAAAGTCAGTTACTTAAAGCTGAATATAGTGTCAATTGGAATTCATTTGATTATAAACTGCCCGGATTTAGTGATTTTTTAAATGGTAAAGCCCTGACTAATTTAAGCTTTGATCTGGAAATACATAACCCGACAGAATTTGATATTGTAATTGAGCAAAGTCAAATTCATATAGACAAGCTTGACACTAATATTGCAGTTATAGAATTAACCGGTTTTGCAATACCTTCCGGTCAAACCAAACGTGTTAACCTTAAAATTGACTCACTTTCTGATTTAGGAAAAATCACTAATTTCAGAACATTGCTTGATGACTGGCGTATTGATATGCATATAAAAATCTGGCCTGGCATTCCTTTTATACTAAATATTTATGAACAAAATAATCAAAGCTAAGCGCTACCAATTAATACATTAATTCATTTGATAGTTAAACTTTAGTCCCAGCGCAAACTGGAAGTATCATTCAATGAACTCTCAATATTAATTTTTTGTTTTACTACAACATTACCTATATTTCTTATGACTTCACTAACTAACGCGTCATTCTGTTCCTCCAATGGTTGACTTAAACCTACCCATGCATTCCTTGAAGAATTTTTTGCAGCATACAAACAGCGGTCAGCAATATCAATAACTTCTAACCAAGTACAGACTTCTGGCTTGTCTAGGACTAAGGGAAATGCAACAAAACCAATTGAACAAGTTTTCTTAATTTTTTGGTGATCATCAAGAATAAATTCATGTTCTTCGATAGCCTTACGTAGTCGTTCAGCTAGTTTAGATGCGCACTGACGGTTAACAAAACGAGCAATCACTAAAAACTCTTCTCCCCCCCAGCGAATAAAGTAATCTGATTCTCTGAAAACCTTGATCATCAAGTCTTTAACTTGCATTAAAACTGCATCTCCAGCGCTATGCCCATAAGTATCATTCACTTGCTTAAAGAAATCTAAATCAATCATATAAAAAATCAGATCAGCATTATCTTTAACAAGAACATGCTCAAAATTATCTATTTGAGAGTAATCTCTGACAACTTTCGCAATATCACTTTGAATTTGCTTTTGTAAAAATCGTCTATTTTTTAAACCAGTTAATTGATCTGTTACACTACTTTCTTCAAGAGCTTGATAAACGCTCGCATTATCAATCGCAATCGCCGCATAGTTTGCCAATGTTCTTAAAATATCAAGCTGCTTATAAGAGTAAGCATTACATATTAAGCTTTGAATGGTTAAACAACCTATGGTTGTTTTATTATATGACTTTAACGGTAAGTAAATAATAGATTCAGTATCTTTTCCTACCGTTGGTTCAACAGCTTCTTTAACATATTTTTTTCTTTCACTACTTTTTCTTAAAAATAATTCTTTATCTTTAGTAATGCAATAAGCAGAAAGTCTATTTTTATCAGATAAGCTTTCAGAATAAGGTGGTAAATACACATTATCTTCAATGACTAATTTAAACTCAACGGTATTACTAATCCTATCAGAAATACCTATCGCGAACGCATAAACATCTAAAATACGACTAATTCTTGAATGTAATTGAGAGAATAAAACATCAACATTTCGGCAAGCATTAAGTTCTTTTCCAATTTCGTTAATCATCTGCAGTTCAGAATTTCTTTTCTTCACCTGTCTTGCTAAAACAATTTTATTTTGCCTTAACTGTTTGACTCTTACTAAATAAACCATGTATAAAAGCGAACAAGATACAAATGCGACAAAGACTCTAAACCACCATGTCTGGTACCAATTAGGAAGCACACTAATATTAAGTAAGTTATTTTTTTGGTAGGTATGATTCATTCGATTAATGACCCTGATGTCAAACGAATATTGGCCAGGACTTAAATTTGTATAATTCGCTACTCGATAATCTGAAGAAGTAGTAAACCATTTTTTATCATAACCATTTAATCGATACTCATACTTTATTTTTTCAGCAGCCAAATAATCAAGCGCTGAAAACTCAATGGAAAAATCTTTATCTTCAGCATTTAGTTCTATTTCTTTGTCTAAAGGTACGGAGTTTAATTTACCCCCTACTTTGAGTGTACTGATAACAATTTCAGGCTCGTAATCCCAAATATCAAATTTTTCAGGATCAATAATAACCAGTCCTTTAGTTCCACCAAAGTACAACAAACCATTTTTCCCAGCATGATAATCGTGATTCCAATGAATACCTATATCAACTCCATCAGAAGCACCTAAAGAAGCTTGTTTTTGATTTTCTGGATCAAAAAAGTGATTGAAACTCCAAATTCGTCCTTGATTATCAGAAAGCATATTATATAGCCCTTCCTTCATTGACTTAATTTCTAGCTTAAGATTAGCTTGCTCGTCATCAACATTGATAAGTGAATATAAGGAGTTATCAATAGATAGCCATAATTTATTCTGACTATCTACTCTAAGTCCATTTAATTGTCCATTAAACTTTGTAGCATTGATGTATTTGTTAACAATTATAGCTTGGGTTGACTGAGGAGGAACAGTCAATAAATAATCTTGTGACATAATCCAAATTCTTCCATCCTTTTGCTGGGAAAATTCAAGTAATCGACTAACAATGGCTTTATTGTTTTTTGTATGGATAGGCAATAACTCTTGAGTATCAAACTGATATCGATATACACCTAAATCAGTTCCTATCCATAAGAAACCGCTTTCGTCATAATGCAATGTAACGATATCTTTCAGTTGAGGTAAAAAACGCTTAAAGTTATTTTCTTTTCGGTTATAACGGTATATACCTGCGACTTGAGTACCGACCCAGATATCATTATTTTTTGTTTCAATTAAACTAGTAACATAACCATTATGCAGACTATTAACCTCTCCGGGTTTTGATTCAAACTTTGCTATAACTTGGTTATTCAGATCTAAAACTTCTATTCCCTGACTTGCGATAGCAACCCATAATTCTTGATTAGAAGTTTCTAGCATTGTTGTCACATTAGAAGCAGATATGCCGCCTTTTGAGTTAGGTGAGTAACGCATACTGCGGAAAGTATCATTGTTTGGATTAAATAAATTAAGCGCGCCACCCCATGTACCTATCCATAACAACCCAGCTCGATCTTTCTTTAAACTAGTTACCCAGTCTAAATTTATACTGTACGACAAAACAGGATCATGTCGAATTTCACGCTTAATAGTTTTTTGTTTCGCATCGATAACAACAATTCCGTTACCGATAGTTCCAAGCCAGATTTCACCATCAAAAACCTCGTTGATAGAATAAATCCAAAGGTTTTCAACACCTTCCGATACCGACTGGTTTGACATTCCAGATTCAATCATTTGTCCATCTTTACTCCAAGCAATTCCTTGCTTTACTGTCCCTATCCAAATCGTTCCATTATTAGATTCATAAAAGGAAATGACTTTGCTATCTGAAATTTGTGAGTCTGCTTGTTCTGAATATTTTATTGGCTCAATATTTTGACTATCAGTATCAATTTTTCTTACACCACTCGCAGTACCTATCCATAATTTTTTATGACTATCAACAAATAATGAATGAACAATTAAACTCCGCTGTTTTTTGTCGGAAGATAAGGCAGCATTTTTTAAAAAATTAACAGGCTTAAATTTAAGCGTTGTCAGATTTAAATAATTCAATCCTTGTTGTGTACCAACCCAAACTCCTTTTTCACCGTCTCCTTCTAGTGCAAAAACCTCATCAGAGTTAATACTAAACTCATCATCAGGATCATGTAAAAATCGCTTGAAAGTTTCTGTCTTTTTTTCAAACTGAAATAAACCATTGAGCTCAGTTCCCATCCAAATATTATCATTATGATCAATCCAAATATTTCGTACAAAGACCTGAACTGGTTCACCGTTGATAATAGGAGAGAAAGAACGAAACCGATAGCCATCATATCTGATTAAGCTTTTTTGGGTTCCAAGCCAGATAAATCCTGCTTTATCCTGCATAACATCGGTAATGACTTTATCTTCTAATGAGCTACCGTCAACCGTCTGAAAAAAGTGATCACCCAAATCATGAAAAGATTTTGCTGCAACAGCTGTTGCATAAAAAAAGATAATGAGAAGTATTAACTTTTTGATTTTTATAGACATTTATAAAATGAAGCCAGTGACACAATGAATTTATTACTATTAAGTATAGTCAATATCACTATCACTTGATGTCTAATTATCGCGATTCGACACTTATTTTTATAACGCGATTAAAATATAAATAAGACTAGATGTGTCGATAAATACTTGAACAGTTAGTCCTCAGGTAACTCTAATTGCGGCAGATTTTTAACGGCACTCCCAGCTATTCCTTGTACCGAGCTATACATATGAGTCGTATTTAAAAGCACTTTTTCTATTTGTTTTTCTCGCTTTTTCCAGATAGCAGCCATTGAACGCTTTTCTTTAATTAGATCATCTTGCATTTGGGTAAACCCCTCAACAATGCCTTCAACTTGCATTCTAAACTCATTCCCTGTTAAGTAATCATAAAGCATTGCCATTTTATCACCTTTATTTTCCTGGATCGCAATGGCTTGACTCATGCGAATTATCGACTCTCTAAGCACAAAACATAATCCCTTGAATTCTTCAAATGAACAAATCCATATCCCTTCTCGCAAGCCCATTCGCGGCATATCATTCGGCATAGCTTCGGTTACTAACACACCGATATCCGCCCCTCTATCACGAATGTCTGCTTTAAATTTTTCAATCCAGCTAGGTGAAAAATTTTGGGTTCTTTTACTTTCATAATAAATACTACCGCAATTTTGGCGAGAACGAGAATGAACAATCTGCACACAGTCTGCACCTCTTGAGCCTTTTTTTATTTCATCAATCGTATCTAAAGGAAACTGTTCCATCAACCACTGCTCAATAGCAAGTTCCTGTACTTCTCCCTGTAGCTGTGTTGAACCCTGCTCTGCTTTTCGTTTAGCAATATCTAGCTGTTGCTTTAACTGCTCAATTATCTTTTCTTTTTCCGATAAATTTAATTGGTTGCGTTGCATTTCTGTTTTTTGAATTTTTTCTTTTTCTTTAGCCAACTGTTCATTTAATTGTTTGGCAGCCTCAGCCTGAATGCTATCCTTTAGTTCATCTTTTTCCCGTTTTAGTCGTTCTACTTCAATTTTAGCTTTATTAAATTCTTTCAGTTGGAAGGACTTCTCATTCAACTCGTCCTGCAAGTTTTTTAATTGCTCAGCTTGTTCTTCAGCAAAAGATGCTTTTAATTGATTTTTAAGCTCTGCTTCTTGAATTTTCAGCTGTTTTTGAACAGCTTCATCGACAAGTTTTTGCTGACTGTTTTTTAAGCTTTCCAATGCCTGTTTATCATTTTCCAACTGTGTCAACTGTTGCTGTAAATCTTGCTGTTGCTGTTTTGCCCGAGATTCATATTGTGCCCGCAACTCCCCATCAAGCTTTTTGGACAACACCTGATTAACGTCAATAGAAGAGCCACAATTAGGACAATCTATTTGACTCGACACGGATTGACTAGAAATGGAAGCTGGCATAATTTTTCCTACTAAAAAGAAATGAGATAAAAAGCGATCTCTGGTTACATTCTTTGCGACACTGAGTTATCTTACTTAGCCTACCAAGTGGTGACAAACACAGCAATAAAATGTATTGATAACTTATAAATAATGAACAACTTTATAAATTATAAAAGAATCTATAATAAAAAATGACTGAACTCAATAATACATCTGAGCCGAATAAAACATCAGAACTGGCTTTTCGCTGGGATCTGCTTGCTAAGTATCGTTTGATAGAAATTCTTGTCCTCTGGGAAGGCAGGTTAACCAGCAGAGCGCTCATGCAAGCCTTTGGTATAGGCCGTCAACAAGCCAGTAAACACATCAATGCCTATAAAACAGACGTTTCTTCAGAAAACTTAATTTACGATAAACAACTGAAAGGTTATCTACCAGCGCCCAACTTCCAACCGCAAGTAACAATAGGCGATATCAACGAGTATTTACAACTGATTAGTTTTCGTCAGGATTTATTTTCAAGTATCCACTCACTGGATTTATCACAAGCCAACACGGTGACCATTCAGCCATTAATTAGGAATATTGATCCAGCCTATGTTCGTCCAATAATACAGGCTGCCAAGGATAAAAAGCGAGTAGAAATACAATATACTTCATTAACTCAACCACAGCCCAGAGATCGTATGATTGCACCCCATACACTTGTATTTAATGGCTATCGCTGGCATGTACGAGCCTATTGCGAAGAGTCACACCTCTTTAAAGACTTTTTACTCTCTCGTATGACAGATATTTCAGAAATCACTCTGGACGCTACCTTGACAGAGCAAGATGATAGCAACTGGAATACTCATGTAGATATAATTATTACGCCCGACTTACGCTTATCAAGCGAGCAGCAAGCGATTATTCAGAAAGATTTTGCCATGCAGAATGGACAACTTAAAATAAGTACGCGTGCAGCATTAGTCACTTACTACTTGCAGCTTTTAAGAATTGATAAAAAAACACACCACTCAAACCCCAAAGCACAACAAATAGTTTTAGCCAACAGAGAAGAACTTGCGCCTTGGATTTTATCGGATTAGCGCTTCTATTTTGTCAGAAGCTTCTTATAGCTTAACTCTCAGTATTCACTTTTAATAGTTCTATTAAGTCCTTGATAAAATCACCTAATGAACGCGTCATTAAAGCAAAATCAGCGTCAAATCTGACTAATTCATCTTCGCCGTCAACATCTTCATTTTCCGCGAGTAGTTCATCCATAAACTTAATTGATTTAATTTGCAAATCAGGCTGAATAATACCTCTAAACTGGCCTTTATATCGAAAGCCTAACTTATTGACCCAATAACCATCTTCTAGCAAATCACCAAGCACGTTATTTTCACTTTCGTTATCTTTAAACTTAGCCACACGTTCATCTTTAGGATCTTTAAGTTCATAATCACCTGTTAATTCCCAACCTTCTGGCAGACCATTTTCTAACCAACCATTCAAAATTAACGCGGGATTTTCTTCACTGATTAGCTTTACTGCACCAAAAGAACCTATAGTTTCAATGAGTAGCTCAAAGAAAGTATCTGCAATTGTATTGCTGCCGGCATTAATCACTAAATAACCACGTTTTGTATCAATGTACGCTGTGATATGACTTGAGCGGACAAATGCCTGTGGTAGCATTTGGCTTAAAATATCTTCTTTCAAGGATTGTTTGTCTTTGCACTGAGCTTACTACCCAAAACAGCCATACTCTTAAGTGTCAGCTCTCTAAGATAAGGATTTGTATCTGTAAATCCGGATTGCACACTGGGATATATTTGAGATTCTACCAGAGAATCAGGTAGAGCAGATCCAAAAGAATTAATATTCTCCAATAAACCCCTCCTGATACCACGATCAGAAGATGCAAAAAGTTTGGAGAGAATGGGAATCACTTTTTGCTCTCGCCGCATGCAGATCAGCGTACAACCACCCGCAGAATGAACCAGATAATCACGAGAACGATGAATTGGCGATACCCAACCTAAGCTTTCCTCAGCTTGTCTGCCACAAGGAGCAAAGCGCTTTTCAGCCAGTTTTTCAGAAAGTTCTTCTGGTGACAGTTCAAAAGTTGTTGTTAAACGATACAAATGGAGATTTCTAAACCACATAGGACACTTCATATTAATCAATGGAGGCGCATTATCTCGAAATTAAAACCGAATGCCAAAATAAATTTCACATTTACGCTAATTGCTATAAATTCTTTCATAAAATAGAGTTAACCATTTGATTTTAAATGTCTTTTTATACTTCAAATATTCTATCGAAGTTAGTATTGTCATTTTTCATTCATCAACAGGTCACTTTTTAGTCATATAGCCTGTGCAGAATCAAGAACATGAAGATCAGTACAATCAATCCGTTAGTTGGCCATTTAGGAGTACCGAGATGGGAACACTGAAAACGCAGTTTCAACAACTCGACACCAATATTTTCTTATGGGTTCAGCAAAAAAACATCTGCCGAGATACACGCTTTCATTCGATTAAAAATATTTCTCGTACTGGTGATGGTTGGCTTTATTGCGTAGTTGCCGCTATCGCGTTGAGTATTGATTGGCAAACTAACCTTACGTTTTTTTACGCATGCTTAGCGGCTTATAGTTTACAAGTTCCGCTATATGTTTTGCTCAAGAAAAAATTTAAACGTAATCGACCACAAGACTGCTTGCATGCATTTACAGCAAAAATTATTCCTTCGGATCAATTTAGTTTCCCTTCAGGACATACCGCGGCTGCTTTTGTCATGGCAACGCAAATTATGTTTTTTTTCCCATCCCTTGGCTTATTTGCACTTTGCTGGGCTATAGCAATTGGATTCTCAAGAGTATTACTAGGTGTGCATTTTCCTGGAGATATACTTGCCGGAATTTCTTTAGGTGTTTTATGTACTTTGCTTGCTAATCAAATTTTGGTTACCAGTTTATTGATCAGCCTGTAGCCAATAAAAAGTCTGGAAGCTCTGATTAAACTCGAAAAAAATTGGAAACATTAATCCGTTAATAAATTTTAGGGAAACCTTACCAACCTTTTATGAAAATTTTATATGCAGTACAAGCAACCGGAAACGGTCATATTACCCGAGCAAGAATTATGGCTAAAGCTTTTAAAACGCTTGATATTAAAGTTGATTGGGTTTTCACGGGGCGCCCTAAAAAAGAGCTCTTTGATATGGAGGTATTTGGTGATTTTCGTACTTTTAGCGGACTCACTTTCGCAATTGAGAATGGCAGCATTAATTATTTTAAAACTGTTGCTAAAAATAATGTGTTTAAGTTTATTCGCGATATATACCGTTTTGACTTTAATGGTTATGATCGGGTTATCAACGACTTTGAACCAATCACCGCATGGTCAGCTAAACTAAAAGGTATTCCAAGTATCGGCATATCACATCAAATGGCATTTAACAAAAACATTCCAATTGCCGGAAAAAATATTTTAGCGCAATTTGTCTTAAAACATTTCGCTCCAGTAACAACGCCTATAGGACTTCACTGGAACGACTTTGAACAAGATTTACTACCACCAGTGATCGATGAAGCTCCAACGGATATTCAACTCAAACCGAATGATATCATTGTCTACTTCCCTTTTTGTTCAAGTCAAAAATTAATTGAATGGTTTGCTCCTTTTCCTGAGTATAACTTTCATATTTTTCATGGTGAAAATAAGCCAACTGGATTTAAACATATACATTTATATCATTTTTCTCGCACTCACTTTCAAACATTACAAAAGCAATGCTCAGGTGTCATCACAGCAGCAGGATTTGAATTACCAAGTGAGGCAATACAACTTGGTCAGAAAATGCTACTTGTCCCATTAGCCAATCAAATGGAACAACAATCAAATGCACATGCACTTAACTTATTAATGCGCGCCACAATTATAAATGAATTTTCAACAGGAGTATTAAAATCATGGTTGAAACAACCTACCCACAAACCGATGAACTATCCCAACGTCGCTTACGAACTGGTGAAATGGCTAGTCAGTTCAGAAAGAGAATCGTTGGAAAACTTAAGCGAAAAACTTTGGCAAAAAATCAACTCAGAGCATATTAAAACAAGTTTACCAACAACCAAACTAAAGGTAGTTTAACCCTTTAACCATAAAGCTAATTAACCAAAAAATCCTTTTCAGGGATATTAAGTAACATTAAGTGCTAATAATTATTTAATTAACAATAAGTTGTTATCAAAAGGCTTTTATCTCATTAAGAAAACGGCAAATTTAAAATTGCTGGTGTACAATGAAATTTCGCTTCGCATTTATTATTTCATGTTATTGATATGCAGGTTTGGTTCTCAGATTAAATTTTTTGTTGGAGATCACATGTACTCAGTCAGCCCAATTGAATATTTAGACTCATTATTAATTGATTATATTTTAGTTCCTCATCGTACTTCATTTACAGCACAAGCTACCGCAGAATCAGCTCATATTAAAGACCATACGCTGAGCAAAGTGATCGTGATTGGTAGTGGCTTTAGAATGTCGATGG
The DNA here is from genome assembly GCA_030432465.1 of Gammaproteobacteria bacterium. GTDB lineage: Bacteria > Pseudomonadota > Gammaproteobacteria > Enterobacterales > Kangiellaceae > Aliikangiella. Next base: position 4,430 of record JAUIHB010000032.1, on the reverse strand, counting down.
TAGTCGTTCCAGCCAATTGTATTGTATTACAAAGTGATCTAGCACAAATTTTAAATACCCCTTCTCTCAATATCATCCCTGAAAGCCAATTTGCTGACCGCTTTCCCGAATGTGAAGTGGGTGCAATGCCCCCCTTTGGTAAACTTTATGGTATGGATGTTTATGCTGCGAAAGAAATTCTGGAAAAAAAATCTATTATTTTTAATGGGGGTACTCATAATTTACTTATAAAAATGAGCACACGAGATTTCTTAGAGGTTTCGGGTGCCAAAAGCATTTCATTTGGTTATAAAGCCGTTACTCTAGCGAATGCTCGTAAAGCACAAGACAAAAACCGCTTATGGTAGTTTTGATTGATTATTACAGCGAAATTCTCGCCAATATTGAGACAAAGTCATGAAATATTTATAAAGTTTAACTTCATAAACTACAACAAGCCTTTTATTGCAGAAAACAAAGTTGTCATCGCAATACGTTTCCCAGCTTCTTTTGCATTATCACTGTTTTCCAAAAATATTCTTTCCGCCAAAAATCCTGCAGCAAAACAGCCCAAAGCACCACTTGGTGTGCCCAATAATTTTTTACTCTTATCAACCGCAATTCGTTTATCAACTTGCAAAATATTATAATTTGCTTGCGATACCGCCAGCTGTCGCTTGATAGCTTTTTGCTCTTTCGAAACAAATAAATTGCTCACAAACACACCTCCTAAGCAGATTCTCTTTATTATCTTACTCTCTGATTGACCTGTTTACTCTTGCTTTTTCTCAAAGTCTCCAAGCAGGGTATTTAAACTCTGTTTGAAGCCCAAACTACTAATCAATCGTTTTACATTCATCCATAGCCAGATTAACAGGATAACTTGCAAAAAGAATAGTATGGGAGAAACAGCCCACCAAGACACACCGAGTTCAACCAGACCAAAAGCTAACGTTGTCATAAGCCCGATCCAGCATCCAACTAACACGACCGCAAATGCTAAAAGCAAGAAGAATGAAACTAACAAACTACGAGTTATCAGCTGCCATTCTAAACGCAACATTTCTTGAGTGTTCGCTAAATGTTCACGGTAACGCTCTAGTAGCTGAGTTACAGCCACTAGAGCGGATTTTGCGAGTGTTTGCGACTCATCTAAGTCAAAATCTTCTACGCTCGTTTCAGGTTGCTCTTCCGCTTGCATAAGTTTTCCGTTCGTTAATAAGGTAACCGTTTATAAAATCATTTCTATGATAAAAATGAGTCCTTAATAGTTACGAACGTCGACTTAATAGTGCTGACACAACCAACCCAGCAGCAAATGCAATACCTGCCGTCGCTAAAGGATTTTCAGCTGCCGCCTTACGCGCACGTCCAACAGAACTATTCAACTGCTTTTGCAACTCATCTTTTTTTACAGACACAGTGTCAGCAGACTTGCTTGCAGCATTGCGAATATTTTCTTCTGCAGTAGATGCTTTAGTAGCAACTTTATCAACTGTCTCATGTAAAGTATCACTGGTCTTATCGGTCCAAGGTGACTTGCTATTCGTATCTTTTAAGTTGCTAGTAGTTTGTTTGGTTGTTGTAGCCATAATTATTTCTCCTTGGTTATTTAATAAAAGAAGATCTATTGATAATGAATAAGATCTTTTAATGAAAAAATCATTAGCAAAAAAAACAATAATCAAGAAATAAGTAATTAATATTCAGGTTATTCATATTTATTGCCATGATGCCAAGTAACCAAGCAAACAGCATGCCAATTACGTAGCCATTATTCATAACAACACTTATCAATATTAAAAATTAAGCTTACACCCTTTATATATAGACTATAGAGCAGTTGCTCAAAATTTAAAATGAATCAATAGAACAATTACTAGAGGCCATATTGATAATTCCTAGACGAATAAAATTGAAATACTGTGTAATTATCTACAAACAGATTGAATTTTTTTCAACTTTCAGACTAAATAATTTATCTACAGGATAAACATAATAAGCAATATTTTTTATGGTCATCGCTACAACGCCTTAAAATACAAGTTTCTTATGACTATTTTATAAAAACAAAACAAGTTGGCATGCTAATCGCATTACTCAGTTTGGAAACTTTGAAAATAAACGCAGCTTTAATTTTTTATTAATTACTGCATTAAACAGTTAACTTGTAAAAGGAGAGAAACATCATGTTAGGTTGGGCATTGACATTTTTAGTTATCGCGATAATATCGGCATTTCTGGGATTTAGTGGTATTGCAGGTACAGCTACCAGTATTGCTCAATTATTGTTTGTTATCTTTTTAATATTATTTGTTGTTTCTATGATTGTAAGAGCACTAAAAGGAAAACCGCCTGTTTGATTCAGCAATAATAATTTTTCACGAATTTAATTTTAACTTAATTTTTTACAACATATAACAATCACTACTTTTGGGAGTAATAACATGAAAATTTTTTATATATTAGCTTTGGTAGCATCTTTCACAATGATGGGCTGTGAAGACAAAGGTCCAGCAGAAAAAGCAGGTGAAAAAATCGATCAAACTGCAGAAGATGTAGGTAACGAGATCGAAGACGCTTGTGAAAAAGTAAAAGACACCGTTGATGCTAAAGACAAAGACTGCTAGTTTCTTGCCATAAAAAAACCTGCCAATGTACATTGGCAGGTTTTTTTTATGGCTATTTATCAAGTCAATAATATTGTCAATTTATCTAAGATAAAATATTCATATCCTCTTCTGTTAATCCATAGCTATTCAGCTTTTTCGTACTTCTCAAGCTTGTTATAAAGGGTTTTAACACTAATACCTAATTGCTGAGCGGTTTCTGATTTATTACCGTTATTAGCCTTCAAAGTTTTAATTATTGCTCGGCGCTCTACTTCATCCAAAGGTATACCGCCAGGAACCGTTTTATGATTACTTTGCGTTTGCGATAACTCATTTTCCAAAATTAAATGCTCAGCATCAATTACATCATCCGATAACAAATAAGCTCGTTCGATTGCGTGCTTGAGTTCTCTGACATTACCAGGCCATGAATACTGAGATATTTTCTCTAAGGCGTTAACACTGATTTCTTTAGCAGCTTCTTCCTCAACATTGCGATAAGCTAAAAAGTGTTTAGCTAAACCAACAATATCATTTTGCCTTTCTCGCAAAGGTGGAACTCGAATAGGAAAATGCGCCAGACGAAAATAGAGATCTTCTCTAAAAAGCTGGTTTTGAATAGCTTTCGAAGCTTCTCTATTCGTTGCAGCAATCACTCGCACATTAGCCATTTTAAGTCTTTCACTACCAACAGGACGATATTCACTCGATTCTAAAACACGTAATAATTTAACTTGATGTTCTAAAGGCATTTCCGTTATTTCATCTAAAAATAAAGTACCACCTTCTGCTTGTTCAAAAACTCCAGCACGATCTTTATTAGCGCCAGTGAAAGAACCTTTAACATGGCCAAATAATTCACTTTCAATTAATTCAGGACTTAATGCTCCACAGTTAACCGCTATAAAAGGTTGATCACAGCGAGAACTTGCTAAGTGAATCGTATTAGCAACAAGTTCTTTCCCTGATCCACTTTCACCAACTATAAATACATTGGTTTTAGAGTCAGCCGCTTTACGTATGACACGATAAAGACGCCGCATTACTGGTGATGAACCAACTAACAAGCCAAACTGATCGAGATCACTTGAAAACACTTGCTGTCTTTTTTCATGATGATGAGATACTTCAACAAAAAGCTCGTTCATTAAATCTTTAATGTTCATCCAATCTAGCGGTAATCTTAGATGGTAGGAAATTCCGCGATACATCGCTTTATCCACAAACTCGTTAGGTTGTCCACTACTGATTAGAATAATTTCTACTCGAGTTAGTAATGAGCTTTCAAGCAACAAATCATATTCGGCTTCACCAAAATCATCAGCTTGTACAAACGCTATATCGGTGGGATTATTTTGAAGCGCAGTAACCCAGCAGTGCTCTTTGTCAACCTCTATTAATTGAAATTGAGTGATCGCTTCATTTGAAAGCAATTGTTTTTTGAGTTCGTCATCCAAGATATAGATAAATAGACTTGGCTTAGCCACTAAGTAGCTCCTTTAAAAAACCAATCGGGGAAGGAGACCTAATTTAATGGAATTTTGTAAATTTAACAAGAAACTTTGTAATTCCTTCCTAATTCCAGACCTATTCCCACAAAAAAATCTCACTAATGCTCACGATTTGCTCATAACCCCGCATAAAGCATGGACTACAACTCAACTATAAACTTGGCACGATGTTTGTTTAGTATTAATTGCACATTTAGTTTTTTAACCATCTAAAGGAGATGAACAATGAGCCATCAATTTAAAAAATCAATATTACCAATGGTTTTAGCAACATGTATTGCAACCCCTGTTTTTGCAGGTAATGATAAAGAAAATGGCGCAGTCAAAG
>JAUIHB010000362.1 GCA_030432465.1 Gammaproteobacteria bacterium | reverse complement strand
AACATATTAACGCAAACCAAATGCTTAATGGTTCAGTCATCCGTTTGGATGGCGCAGCGAGACTTCAGTAAGCCGATTTTTACTGGCTTACTGAATTTGATTTAGAGCACTTTATTTAGCCTAATTCTCAAGTCTTGGAATACGAAAACTTTCTCTTAGACTTGAGAATAATTTTAGGCTGTACTTTCTGTGTTTTAGGTTTTGCTTCGTAAGTATCAGGATTCTCGATCTCGTAACTAGATGTTTGAGCTTTTAATTCTGACTGCTTTTCTATCGACTGTCTGGCAAGTGCTGTCAGCTGCCCTGTAGGCTCGGGCTCAGCATTTAAACCGCCATTAGCATCAAGAAAAGTAGCGACATTTTTCATGTCTCCAAAAGCACCGAGCAGCATTTCCTTAGCGCGCTCCTTTACCATATCGGATTCACTATCCATTAAGTTATTTACCCAAGTTTTAACTAATGGAAAAGGTGGATAATTAGCATTCTTTGCCTTTTTTTCTTCCTGTTTACTCACGTTTGTTCTCTCAAGCGATCAAGTCCTAGCACGGAATCGATATGATACAAAGATCATCCAAAAAAGGGTTAATCTTTATCATCAAAAATAATAAAACGTGAATTGTATCACGTTTTATTTTCAATACCTCGACTTTATTAATGCAATATATTGCTCAATTTTTAATATAGCAGTGTTAAATTTTTAATCTAATAGTTCAACACTATTTGATATTGCAATTTAAATGATGAGGCGTTAATTTGACAGCACAATCCACTATTCATAAAGATAGCCATGAATATTAAAACAATTTTAAATGGTTTACTGATTACCTTCATCTCAACGTTTCTTGCACAAAATAAGATTGCTCAAGCTTCCAACACAAAACAAGTTGCAATTGCGATTCATGGTGGTGCAGGCACTATTTTAAAGTCGAACATGACACCAGAATTAGAAAAAGCCTATCACCAGAAGCTGGAAGAATCGCTTAAAGCTGGACATCAAATACTCCTCAAAGGCGGAACTAGTGTTGAAGCTGTACAAGCAGCAATTGTCATTATGGAAGACTCCCCACTGTTTAATGCTGGAAAAGGTGCCGTTTTTACTCACCATAAAACCAATGAAATGGATGCCTCGATCATGGAAGGTGCCACTAAAAATGCAGGTGCTATTTCAGGTGTCAGTCATATTAAAAATCCAATAAAACTTGCTATTGAAGTCATGAACAATTCCAATCACGTTATGTTAAGCGGTCAAGGCGCAGAGCAATTTGCCAAAAAACAATCTTTGGAAATTGTTTCAGCAGATTACTTTCATACAGAGCGCCGTTGGAATCAACTATTGAAAATACTTAAAAGCGATCCCGATGCTACCGCATTATCAGAAGATAAAAATGATAAACAAACCAGTAATTCTGTTTGGCCAGATGACAAAAAATTTGGAACGGTTGGTGCTGTTGCAATCGATTCATACGGCAATTTAGCCGCAGGAACCTCAACTGGCGGTATGACCAATAAAAAATATGGACGTATTGGCGACTCCCCTATTATTGGTGCTGGAACTTATGCTGATAATGAAGCTTGTGCCGTTTCCGCCACAGGGCACGGTGAATATTTTATACGCGCAGCAGTAGCCCACGATATTTGTGCCCGAGTTCTGTATAAAAATATATCACTTCAACAAGCGGCTGATGAAGTCATTATGCAGAAACTCGTCGACATGGGTGGAGATGGTGGTATTGTTGGAATGTCTCCCGAAGGAAAACCTGTTTTTTCATTTAACTCTGCGGGTATGTATCGTGGTTATATAGATAAAAACGGTGAAATACATACCGCTATTTTTGGTAATAAAATTGATGGTAAAAAAACTCCTAAAAGAAAAAAATAACTTAAGCGTTTAAATTTCACTTAACTAAACAAGTAATATTGTATTGGTTAAGTGAAATACTTTGTTACTCAAACCCAGCTCCTCACCAAATTATTACAAACTAAAATGCTATTGAGTAAAACTTTCTTACGATTCCCTTAACTAAACAGGCGGCAATTGCTGGAAAGTTCTTTAAATTCACGCTATAAAAGGTGCCACGCTAGAATCTGTCAGTTTTATGATTCTACAGACTCCAAAATATCGATAATAACAAACTCAAGGCTAACAATGATTAAACAAACTCAAAAAATTTATGCAGCAATACTCATTGCTGCAGGGAGTTTTTCTATGGTTAATGCAACCACGCAAGAGCCCGCAAGGTTAATGCGTTTTGCAGATATCCATAAAGAAAAGGTTACTTTTGTCTACTCTGGTGATATTTACATTGCCAATATTCACAATGGAAAATCAACTCGACTAACTTCTCATGAAGGTATGGAGACTTTCCCTAAATTCTCTAGAGATGGCCAAAAAATAGCCTTTGCAGCTGAGTTTAATGGTTCTCGCCAAGTTTATACAATGAGCATTGATGGCACTAATCTAAAACAAATCACCTACTACAATGATGTTGGACCTATGCCACCTCGGGGTGGTTACGACAACCGTGTACTGGACTGGTCTGCCGATGATCGGCATGTACTTGTTAGAGGTAACCGATTACCTTGGGGCGTAAGAATGGGTCGCCCGTTAATGGTTCCTGTCGATGGAGGATTAGCTAAGCCACTAGCTATTCCTGAAACAGGTGGTGGTATGCTTTCACCTGACGGAAAAAAATATGTTTATACGCCAATTGATCGCGAATTCCGAACCTGGAAACGATATCGCGGTGGGCGAGCACAAGATATCTGGGTTTATGATTTAGAAAAAAATACCAGTGAACAATTAACCACAAATCGGGCAACAGATAATCAACCCGTGTGGATTGGCGATAATATTTATTTTCTTAGTGATCGTGATTACACATTAAATTTATACCAGTATCAGCAAGGTAATACTCCAAAAAAAATAACCGATCACAAAACTCATGACTCACTCTGGGCTTCAGCTGGACCCGATTCATTGGTTTACGAAAATGATGCTTACCTTTGGCGTTTTGATCCCACAGTCGGTAAAAGTGAAAAGTTGAATATTTTCATTGATGGTAATCCTGAAAACTTATTACCACAATTTAAAAATGTCGGTGAACAAATTGAATCAATGGCTATATCTAAAGATGGCAAACGAGCTGTATTTGCTGCGCGTGGAGAAATTTTTACTGTACCAGCCGAAAAAGGAGAAATTAGAAATATCTCTAAGACGCCTGCTTCACGAGAAATTAGTGTCAGTTGGTCACCTGATGGAAAACAAGTAGCTTATCTAAGTGATGAAACTGGCGAATACGAAATTTATGTTAAAGATCAGAATGGTCAAGGAAAACCTAAGCAATTAACAGACAATGGGAACATCTGGCGATTCGCACCAGTCTGGTCTCCGGATAGTAAAAAATTAGCTTTCTCTGACAAAAATCAGATACTTTGGGTATTAGATCTTCGCTCAAAAGATTTAACTCACTTCCAAGTTTATTGATCGCATCTTCGCCTTTTAAAGTCAGCGCCATAAGTGCTCCAACAAGAACCATATTGGTAAAAGCTTTAGTACTTGCAACTCCAATCTC
>JAUIHB010000031.1 GCA_030432465.1 Gammaproteobacteria bacterium | reverse complement strand
TCATCTCCAAAATGATGGTTAGTGAGCTCTTTATTTAATAACTCAATTTGACGTTTTCCATCATTGATAGCTTGATGAATGGAATGACATAAATTGCTGACAAAAGTATGGTTAAAACTATCTTTTAGTTGTTTCAACTGCTGATGTTTTTCCAATAAAATATTATTTTTTAAACGGTTAAAAATATTATCAACTTGCTGCTGCAACTTAACTATCTTTCCAAACAAACGTAAATCCAATACTTCACTGAAAGATTCATAAACTAAAGCATCGCCTGGCTGACAAATAATATTGTGCGATTTAACCGCATCATCTAACTGCCTTTCATACTTATAAAGATGAGCATCCATCTCTTTGAGCATAGCTTCCGCCTGACTCAAAACTAATGATTTAGCATCAATATCAGCCTGATTCAAATGAGCCTCAATGTTGAAATCTGGCCAAGCAGACTGTAAAGACTCCAACTCTGACTCACATTTTTCCACTAGCTTTAAAGTTTCTTCCTGTTCATCACTTAATTTCTTAAAACTTTTAATTAACGTTTCCAGTTTATTCTTAACTTTACCACTGTCTTCAATTAATTGGCGAGACTCGCTCTTTCTCTTGGCTTCTTCTTCAGATAACTGGATTAGTTTTTGCTCTAATTCTTCATGATCAGATAAATCTATTTGACTAATAAGATTTTCAATTTTTTGTAACTCCCGTCGACATTCTAATGCAAGAGATAACTCATGCCCTAACTGCATGGGCTTTAAATTACTCAACTGCTCAGAAAGCTGAGTAACCTGTAACATTTTTTGATTAACCACATTCCAATCTTGAGTTAGCTTTTCTAATTCTAACTCCCAACCAACTAATGCTCGCTCTCTTGCTTTAGAACCAAATACCAGCTGACTATCCTCAATATCACAACAGAACATGGCATAATTCCCAGAAGCAATACAATCAACCGTTAATCCTCGTCGCGTATGTCTAAGTTGTTGTTCGTTATCCACCCTTAAAACATTCGCATAACTTGCAAGTATAAAATTTTTCGCAGTACCATGAGTAAACTGCATCACATGACAAATCGATTGCTTATCTAAGTTAACTCGTTCAGCATCTTGTTCAGCTTTTGAACCTTGAATTATTCGTACTCGGCTATTTTTTCCTGACATTTGACGAACAACTCGAATAGCTTCAGCTTCATAGTCAGGATCAACTAAAATAGAAAAACGAGCACCTCCTAAATAACCTTCAATAGCAGCTTGCCATTGAGGATCACTGATCTCAACATGATCACAAAGAACTCGAGGATCTGCTTGAGGTATGGCCTGTCTTATTGCATGTACGGCTCTTTCAACATATTCGGGATATACAGCCTTATGTTGTTGAAGTTTTTCAATTTTTTTCGATATTGTCTGCCGCTCTTTTGCAATATTTTCATAAGAAATTTCTAACCGATCTAAATGATTAGTTACCTTAACCAGCAACGATTTCCGTCCACCACTAGATAAGGTCCAACTATCTACCCAACGATTAAATAAACTCTCTACTTCTCGTAATTGATCCAGCTGTAACTCAACTCCCTGAATATCATTTAATATATCGCTGCCTAATAAACTTTGTACATCCAAGGTATTAGCCGGATTGAGTTTTAATACACTTTTGACTAATGCCAATTGATTTAAATCACTTATATCGGGTAACTCTGTTTGAATATCTGGAGATTGTAAAAGCTTAGCTATTTGTTTACTAGCTAATACACTTTTTTCAATCTCCTGACTTTTATGCAATAAACTGACACCAATCTGACTTAAATGCTTATTCTGGACTTGGCGTTTTTTATCAAGCTCATCCTTTTGTTGTAAAGCTGCAATTCCCATTCGCTGAGCTTCCAAAGCAACACGTTGTTCATGTAATTGATTGGTTCGCTGAGCATTAATTTCAATTTGCTCATTTAATTCAATTTGTTGCTCAAGTAATAACTTTTCTTTATCTTTTGCTTGAACATAATCTTTTTGACGTATTAAAAATTCATGCTTTGCAATGGTATATTTTGCAACTTGTAAATCACGCCATCCTTCAAGATAATTTTGACTACTCTGATAAGCTCCTTTCAAAATATTAACAGATTCCTGAATACGAGTCGCGTCAGCTTCCATCCCATGAATTGTTTTTAGTTGGCCAGAAATAGAACGTATAGCTTCACCTAAATCTTTTTTTTCTAAAATCTCATCTGCAACAAATCGATTAATACTTTGAACAGGTTTATATGCCATAAAACGCGAAAAAGCTTTTGCGGCGTTCATCGCTTCAACTTCTGTAACAGCATCTTTTTTCCCTCTTAATGCTCCATACAAACGTCTTAAATAAGCTCTTTTTGTCTCGTACTTTTCGACACAAGACTTTCCAAAATATTGAATCAATGTGCCTTGTAAATTATCCAAAGTCAAAACTCGATTATCGGGCTGTAAGTCATCCAACGAAAGACAGCGATTTTGCTGTTCGGTTAAAATATAAAACACGAGTTCTTCTTGGCGTGATAATCTTGTTTTACCTGCATTTTCAATCCATGCCCTAACTCCAAGCATTGCAGTAAACGGCGTACCGCTTTCTCCTTCGGTTGGATAAAAAACAGCTGCCATGTAGCCATCAGTTGGTTTTAAACGGGCATAGCTACCATCATCACAACCTAAAATATAAGAAGCTAGAGTGCGTACTTTTTTTCCACCTCTCCCCTTTTGAGTCGTTTCATCTTGTCCTGGATTGTATTGAAATAAGTTCTCATGAGCGGCGGTCATGATTGTTTGAATAATATCTGCGGCAGTTGTTTTTCCAGAACCGTTACCACCAGAAAACAAATTGATTGGGCCAAATTCAAACTCACCATTAGGTAAATTTCCCCAATTAATCATGATTATTTTTTTAAGAAACATCTGTTTTTTCCTGAACTAAATCCAACCGTTCACTTTTAGGTGAATTATATTCCTCATCAATATCTTCTTGTGACGCATCACTAGGAATAGTTAAAGATGAAACCGCACTTTCACTAACAAAAGTAACAATCATTGGATGAATTTTTATCCAGCCTTCACCTGAGTCAAAAGTTTCATCTGCACGAAAGTTAATTAATCTAAGTTGACGAAGACGTTGAAATAACTTTCGTCTTTCCGTTAATTTTTCAGGTAAGCTGCGGCCTAATAAATTTTTTGCTGCAATAGTAAGAGACTCAATTGAATCTAATGCATAACCTTGCTCATCAATTTTTCCCTCTCGCAAAGCTTTTTCATATTGTGCTCTTACAACTAAAACAAGAGCAACTTCATATTGAGTCAGACGCTGTCGCAAACTTCCACTCCATGCATTTTCATCCGCTTCTTTAATACCTGGAATTTCACTGGCTGGAGGATAAACACGTACATACTCAAAACGAGTATCAATATAAATCTGAATACCAATCACCTGTAAGTATTCTTCAATAAGATCGCGACAACGTAATAAGCGATCAAATAATTGCTGCTCTGTTTGACTTTCAGAACGGTCAATTACAGAATAATTGATTAGCCGAATAATTAACTCTTGAAACTCGACAATAGAAATTCCGATATCATCAAGGCGCTTATCTAAATATTCATTTAACTTCATGCTTTATTACTCGGTTTATCTTTGATATCAGTTTTTTTTATCTGCAAGGTAAATTCATCACCATCAATAAAATATTCATCGCTTACTCTACGACCGGTTGGTTCTATATTAATTTCAAACTCACTTGACTGTCTTCCTGCACTTGCTGCTTCAATTGCATGGCTACGCATTAATAAATCTTTAGCGTTATTAATTGGTAGTTGGTGTAAACTAATTTGATGACCTTTAGCAAGTGACGATACTAAATAGTCCGTCAACTGTTGATTGTTAACAGTAAAGGCTTTTTCTAGAACCTGTTGCAAATAAAAGGCTTTGCGGGCATCACTATCCATCTCAGTGACTTGTTCAACACTTGTATCAACAATTTTTTTAGTGCGCCCGCTATAAATTTTGATTTGGGCAGGGTCTAATAGCTCAACTTTTAATTCAGCCATATGTCGACCAACTTGCGCAAGACAACTGGAAAAATCCTGATGCTCTAAAGAAGCTAATTGACGCAAGTTAGTGAGTAACTGATCTCCTCCACCTTGATAACTAAAACTCAGCTGGCGCATAATAATGTCTGCTCTACGAGTAAAGCTTAAAAGAGCTTTTCTTAAAGCAGGTAACATTATTTCACTAGCATTAAAAATTCTCTGCTCAATTTTCTCTAATAAATCCAGCAACAATGAGCTTTCAGGTAAAGTCACCATTTCAGGAACAGACTTTCTTAACTCTTTTTCAACCTTAACTTTAAACTCTTTACGTTTACGCCTGACAGAATTAATTGTTGCAACAATTTCATCGCGATATTTTTCCACACTATCAACGGATAATCGAATAGCAAGATCTGGGACGAAACGTTTCTCCATAAACTCAAAAAATTCATCACTAGCTTTTTGCACTAACTGTTGTGATTCGACTTCTTGAATTAATGAGCGCTTACGCTCTTCCAGTTCACCGATCACATCAGTAAAATCGCTGATAATCCTTTCAGAGTACTCAAAGGCATCAAGCAAGTCATACACATCTCCTTGCTCGGAAAACATTTTTAGAGCATTTCGAGTATTTCGAGTATTTCTATGGCGGGTTCTAAAACGACCTTGATTCAATTCTATAACAGGTTGGGTAAATAAACGTCCTACACGAGTAAATGAATAAGAGCTCTGTAGCGTAGCTTCATCAACTTGTTTTTCAAGCCATGAATGCTCCAACAATAGATTTAATGTCCAATTTGCCTGCTCGCGTTCGCTGCGTCCAGACTGCACAAACTCATCATCAAGCTGCGACTCTAAAAGTGGTGCTCGAGCAATTGCTTCCTGAAAAGTTTCTAGAATAATTTCACGTGATAAAACCTGAGAGTAATCTGCCTGACTGGTATAAAGACGAGTATAAAGCAACTGTAAGCATTCCAGAATTTGTTCTCGATACTTACTGGTGAGCGGCCGAAAAAAATCCTGTCTTTGTTCTTCAAAAAACATCGACTATCTCACTCTCAAATTAACTTCAAACAATTTTTTACATCTATCATTCATGAATGGTAGAGCGTTGGATCGCCAATATTAGCATCAATAAAAGCTTGATGGCGAATCTGACATGAATCACATTGACCGCAAGCCTCACCTTTTTGATTAGCTTGATAACATGACACGGTTTGTGAATAATCTACGCTTAAAGATACACCCAATTGAATAATGGCTACCTTAGTCAAATCAATTAAGGGAGTTTCAATTTTGACGCCTTGTCCTTCAATACCCGCTTTGGTTGCTAAATCAGCCATGGATTGAAATGCTCGAATATACTCAGGACGACAATCTGGATACCCAGAATAATCAACAGCATTTACCCCTGCAAAAATTGCATCAGCTTCCAGCACTTCAGCCCAGGCAAGTGCTATTGATAAAAAAACGGTATTTCTGGCTGGCACATAAGTAACAGGAATGCCTTCACTTGCTTGTGTTGGAACCTCAATGCTTTCATCGGTGAGCGCTGAACCACCAAAACTACCAAGATCAAGATCAATGATTTTGTGTAATTTAACTTTAGCATTTGATGCTATACGTTCCGCAGCCAATAATTCCGATGAATGTTTTTGACCATAACGAAAACTTAATGCATAACATTCATAGTCTTTCGATTGAGCAATAGCTAAACAAGTAGTTGAATCTAGTCCGCCAGACAACAATATAATGGCTTTTTTTTTGCTCATAATATAACTCCTAACATAATGTCAGAATCAATCACTTTATCTATAAAAGTTATTTTGATTTTAACTTTGCCCACTACTTATAATTCAACTTAATGACCAGCCGCATCATTCCATAAAATTTTGTGCATTTGTAATTGAAACCTAACTTGCAAATTATCTTTAATAATCCACTCAGCAAGTTCTCGCTCATTAATAACTCCATAACAAGGCGAAATAATGACATTAGTTATATCACACAGCTGATACTGTACCATTTGCATTTTTGCCCAGTCGTAATCTTTACGACTCATAATGACAAATTTAACTTCATCTGACTTATCTAAATATTGTAAATTGCTGTATAGGTTTTTACTCATTTCACCTGAGTCTGGCGCTTTAAGATCCATAACTTTTGTTACACGGTTATCAACATCAGCAATATCAATTGCACCACTAGTTTCAATTGACAGTGAATATCCTTTATCACATAGCCGACTCATCAATTCTTCACATGGCTTTTTTTGCGCTAAAGGTTCACCGCCTGTAATGCAAATAAATTGAGGATTATAACTTTCAATCTCAGCAATCAGTTCAGCCATTTCCCAATACTTACCTCCAGTAAAGGCATACTCAGTATCACACCATACACAGCGTAAAGGACATCCGGTTAAGCGAACAAAGAGTGTTGGCTTACCAATCGTTGATGATTCTCCCTGTAGAGAATAAAAAATTTCACTGATTCTTAGACGAGACAAAAGAAGTGTTTCACTTAGCTATAATTGATTGAATTTTACCGGAAATTAGTCAGCATTTCGAGCTGTCACTAAGGAATAGTTAATTAACATCATTTAGTAAATTAAGTTTGCCTATAAAAAAGCCTTTCGTTATAAACAAACGAAAGGCTAGATATTTTTATTACCAATTTTTTGTTGTCAGCTTACTAAAGTTAGTGACCAGCTTGCTTGAGATCTTGTAAACCTTTACGTGCTAGCTGTTGTTGTGCGCCAGAATAATTAGCAACAATGTCATTATAAATAGCTTTCGCTTCTTCCCACTTTTGTTGCTTTACTTTAATCTCGGCTAATTTCAACATTGCATTGGGTAATTTAGATGAATTCGGATATTCAGTTTTTAATAAACTGAATTGCTTTTCTGCTTGCTCAAGGTTTGACTGGGCAAAATAAACCTGACCAATCCAAAATCTTGCATTATCAGAATAGCTGCCTTGAGGATGTTTGGCTAAAAAGCTTTCAAAACCTTTTATAGCATCGCTATACTGGCGATTTCTTACCATCGTAAATGCAGCCTCAAATTCTGCTCGCTCATCTCCACTTACAACTTGTTGTTGAGTTGGCTGCGTGTTTGTTACAGGCCGACTTGTTGAGTTGTTTTGAGAAGAGTTTTGACTCGTTGGTCTTGACTGTACACTTTGTGGTGCCGTCGATATAGAACTCAACCTATTTTCAATATCTCGATATAAATCACGTTGGCGTTCTTGAATTTGCTGAAGCTTAAACTGGTGTTCTTCAACAAGTCCACGAAGTTCTTTAACTTCTCTTTGCAATGCAACCAACTGCATATTCATGTCTGCTTGCAATTTACCTCGAGTTTCAACCTGCTGTTCTAAATATTGCAGCCTTTGCTCTACAGAAACATTCGCCTGTAAAACTTGAGGTAGTGATAAAAACAAAGTGGCGGCAAATGCCGCCACCTTTAATGCTGATAAGGAATTAACCTTCATAGCTCAATTCGCCACGACGATTTTCTTCCCATGCACTTTCCGAATGACTTGGGTTAGCAGGTTTTTCTTCACCATAGCTCACAGTTTTGATTTGTGAAGAAGAAACACCATTTAACATAAGGATTTGAGCAATAGCTTTTGCACGACGCTCACCCAATGCTAAGTTGTATGCTGGCGTACCACGCTCATCACAATGACCTTCAACAGTAATTACCACACCTGAATTTTCAGGCTTAGATAAATACCATGCATGCGCTTCTAACAATGCACGACCTGCAGGCTTCACTGAATCATCATCAAGATCGAAATAAACAGTACGTGCTTCACGCTTTTCTTCATTAATTCTACGTGCTTCTACCTCTGGATCCACTCTTGGTGGCTCAACAGGTGTTATTACTTCGCTTGGTTCATTTGTTGATGCTTGAGAGTCAGAATCTTGTTTTGATGCACAGGCAAACATTAACGTTGCAGATGCGACAATAACAAAGCCTTTCCCCAGTTTGATGATAGACATTAGATGCTCCTATTTTTTAGCTATTAATTAAAATTTTTTGAAATCTAGCACATTATGTATGATTTAAGCTGAAATTAACAATCAACAAATGCTCAAATCGTGACACCAATCAATTTAAGTAAGGCGACCAAACTGGCGCCTTTACTTCACCCTGTTTTGCTGGTAGGCGTGCTTTAAAGCGTCCATCAGTAGAAACTACCGATAAAACCTGCCTACCTTGGTATACCGTTGCATAGATCACCATACTTCCATTCGGTGCCAAACTTGGCGACTCATCTAACTCAGTTTCAGTTAAAGTTCGCAAGCTGTTAGCTTCCATATCTTGCACTGCAACGTGGAATATACCATTAGTGCGGTTAATTAGCACCATTGTTTTACCATCTGGCGTTAAAGAAGCACTTGCGTTATAACTTCCTTCCCAAGTTACTCTCATTGCGCGATTACTTGCTAAGTTTTGCTTATAAATTTGAGGTCTGCCACCACGATCAGAAGTATATAATAGTGACTGGCCATCAGGAGACCAACTTGCCTCTGTTTCAATTGAATTTACACTATTTGTAATTTGCGAAAATCGAAAGCTGACTAAATCTAGCACATAAATTTCAGGATTGCCGCCGCGAGATAAAGTAAGTGCCATTCTTCGACCATCTGGTGAAAAGGCTGGTGCGCTATTTATTCCTTCGAATGCAGCTACCCGCTTTCTGCTATTCGCTTTATAAATATCCTGTACATAAATTTCAGAGCGTCCATTTTCAAACGATACATAGGCCATTTTTTGAGCATCTGCTGACCAAGCTGGTGACATAATAGGTTGTGAACTTGAATATAAAGTTTGTGGTGCGTAACCATCAGAATCAGCAATCATTAAAGCGTAAGGTTTAGGCAAATTTCGATCAACACTAATGTAAGCAATACGTGTCGCAAAAGCCCCTCGTTCGCCAGTAAGCTTTTCATAAACTCTATCTGCGATTCGATGTGCATGAAAACGCAAATCATCTGCTGAAACTACGGCGCTATATGAATCGAGCAGATTTCGATCGACAGTCACTAATTGTCCATTACGCATTTCTTGTTGCTTTTTAAAGATATCAACTAGCTCATATCCCACTCGAAAGCGTCCATCAGCTAAAGCCTCTACACTTCCGACAACAACAGCTTCAATACCTTTTTCACGCCATAATGCTAAATTAACATCAGAATACTTATCAACTTGCTGCACTAATAAATGGCGAGCCATAGGGCTAAATCTTCCACTACGCCGAAGATCGGCACCAACAACCGCAGCCACATCCTGATTTGGTTGACCTATACCTTTAAAAGTGAAAGGAATAACAGCAACGGGTCTAGCATTATCGACCCCCGATGTAATTAATATATCAATCTCTGCATTGGTTTTGATACTAATCAATAAGCAGGCGGAGAAACAAACTTTAAAAACAAATTTCATCATTATTATTGGTCATCTCGATTATCTAGTGTCAAATTTATATTCTTTAAAACTTCAAAAACATCTGGATCATTGGAGACAGGTAAAGGCTCAGCTTTATAAATAGCCCTTTCTCCGGATTGGCAATGCTGCGGATTTCCTTCTAATGCATTCACCCCAATCACTAGACCGCCCGGCGATAGTTTCAGTCTAAACTTACAATAGTTTTTTTGTTCCGGTGATATCCAGTTTCTTTCTATTTTTCCTTTGAGCAATGCAACAAACCTATCAACCTCACTCATAACCTGAGCTTGATGAGCTGCCGCCAATTCAGCTTGTTCTTTCGCCATTTGCTCCATCATTTCTTTTTCGATGGCTTCCTGACGAGCTTTTTCTTCAGCTTCTTTGCGTTTACGCTCCTCTTCCTTGCGCTTTTTCTCAGCTTCTTCTTTTGCTTTACGTTTTCTTTCTTCTTCAGCTTTTTGCTTACGTTCGGCTTCTTCCTTGCGCTTTTTTTCAGCTTCCTGTTTTTTCTTTTTTTCAGCTTCGGCTTTCTTTTTACGTTCCTTCTCTTCTTGGATACGCTTTTTCTTTAAATCAGCGGCTTTCTTCTCTTCAGCAACTCTTTGTTGTTCTGCAGTTTCACGTTGTTTACGTGCCTGCTCAGCTTTTTTCTCTTCTTCTATACGCTTTTGCTTGGCTTCATTTTCTGCTTTTTTCAGATCATCTAAACGTTTTTGTTCCTTTTGACGCGCATCTAATTTTTCTTTTTTCAATTTTTCGACAAGCTGTTCAACTCTTTTGTTATTAACAGCTTTCGCGTTAATCTGAGGTTGCACTTCTCCAGATTGTTTAATTTCCATTTTTGAAAATTGAAAATTAGACACCAAAAGCGCTATCAGCCCAATGTGAGCTACAACAGATAGAATGATGGCGGATTTAAACTTCATATAATACTTTTAAGATATCAACTTCTATTAGTTAACGAAAATTACTTTTCCGGATCGGTCATTAGCCCAACCGATTCAATACCAGCTTGTGATTGCAACAGTACCATCAGTTGTACAACTTTATCGTAAGGTACATTACGGTCACCATTAATCATGACCTGAGCTTTAGGACTTAACTTTTTATGGGCAAGAACTAAATCCACAAGTTCATGTGCTTCAAGCGCTTGATCTTTTGATTCACCGACCGACAAATAATAATTACCACTTGCATCAATACTTGCAATTAAAGGCGGTTCTTCATCTGCGGACATAGGCTCTGCACTGGCTTCTGGCAAATCGACTTTGACCCCAGCAGTAATTAAAGGTGCTGTTATCATAAAAATAACCAATAGCACCAACATGACATCGATATACGGCACCACATTAATTTCAGCAACTGGGCGTCGTTTATTTTTGCGTGACATGGGTACATAGTTCATAGTAGTACTCACTGTCCGTTAGATTGACTGTGGGCTTTGCGATGTAAAATACCAGAAAACTCTTCCACAAAGTTTTCATACTGAGTTTCTATTCGCTGCACCCGATGGGTAAATCGGTTGTATGCAATAACCGCAGGAATTGCGGCAAATAATCCCATGGCTGTCGCAATTAATGCCTCGGCGATTCCTGGTGCAACCATAGCTAGAGTCGCTTGCTTAACCGATCCTAGAGCTATAAAGGAATTCATAATTCCCCATACGGTTCCAAATAAACCAACATAAGGTGTTGTTGAACCTACAGTTGCTAAAAAAGATAAATTTACTTCAGCTTTATCAATTTCACGTGAAAATGCAACACGCATGGCACGATATGTTCCATCCATAACCGCTTGAGCAGAAGTTCCTGTCTGTTTTCTTAATCTGGCAAACTCACGATAACCTGCTAGAAATAACAACTCCATACCATTTGGTTGGGTTTGTCGGCTAGTCAAATCATTATACAATTTACTTAAATCAATACCTGACCAAAATCGTTCTTCAAACTTGTTACCTGCAGTTACCGCAGAAGTTAATGCACGGCTACGATCAATAATCATTGCCCAAGAAATAACTGAAAGAAGCAATAGGCCAATCATAACAATTTGAACGACAATACTGGCTTCTAAAAATAAATTTAAAATCGACATATCAGCTGACACGCTGAAACTCCTCTTTTGCTTTTGCCGGAATTCGACAAGGTGTAAATGATTCTAGTTTTAAGCACACCACAACAACGGTTGCCTGACAATAAACTTCCTGTCGTTGGCCCTTTTTATACAGTTGCTGTTCAAAATTAACGCTAGCCCCCGACACTTTACTAACTCGGGTAACGACTTCCAACTCATCATAAAAACGAGCAGGTTTAATAAATTCCGTATTAGCACTTTTTACAACAAAGGCAATATCCTGTGCCATTAAATCCGCTTGGTTAATCCCTAAATTTTTCAACCACTCAGTACGAGCACGTTCAAAAAACTTTAGGTAATTAGCGTGGTAAACCACTCCTCCCGCATCGGTATCCTCGTAATAGACACAGATTGGCCAAATAAATTCAACTGACATAAATATTGTTAAAAGATACCCAGATTTTCGAAAGAAAGAACTATAACGAATTAAAACGCAGAAATTAACCTTAAAAATGTAAAAATATGGCAATTTTGAGTGATTTGTGAGGAATGTACGCTAAATTATTGAAAAACAGACTATTTCTAGTATTTCTAATCAAGCTAATCGTTACATTAACAACTGGATTTGCCTCCTTCATTAAAGCTCAAGTTCCCAATAAATGACTTCACTCAACGGATTGTCATAATAAGAGGGGATACGCTTAAACCCGAGCTTATCATATAAAGCCATGGCAGCGCTTAATCTTTGCAGTGTATCCAACTGCATTTTTTTGAACCCAAGAGTTTTTGCTTCATGGATAATACCCTCAGCTAATAAGCGACCAGCACTTATACCCCGCCCCTCAGGCCGAACGTATAGCCGTTTCATTTCACAAATAAAATTTTGAGTTCGACGAACAGCCACACAACCAATGATCTGACTCTCATGTTCAGCCAACAGGATGCATCCTGTTGGTTCAATATATTTATCTGGCAGGTTTGCTAACTCTTCTTCAAAACCTTGAAAACAAAGATCTACGTTTAGTTCAGCTTGATATTCTCGAAATAACTCGCTCACAACGGCCATTTGATGTGAGCAGTTCGCTTTGATTAGTTTCAATTAAATCTCGCTAAATTCAGATATTCATTCAGGGTAAAAAACACGGTTAATTAAGTTAATTAGCCAAGATAAACGCTCAGAGTTATCAGTCTAGATCCCTAAAGAAGATAAGTAATCTTCATATTTTCCTGCAAAATGAGTAATCCCATCAGATTTCATATCTAGTACTTGTGTCGCTAAAGATGAAACAAACTCTCGGTCATGTGAAACGAAAAGTAAAGTACCTTCATAATGTTCAAGGGCTAAATTCAGTGCTTCGATCGACTCCATATCCATATGATTTGTTGGCTCATCCATTATTAAGATATTGGGTTGTTGCATAATCAATTTACCAAACATCATACGACCTTTTTCTCCACCGGATAATTTAGTCACTGACTTTTTAATATCATCTTGCGAAAACAGCATACGTCCTAATATTCCACGTACAGCCTGTTCATCATCTCCTGGGTTACGCCATTGACTCATCCAATCAAAAACACTGTAGTCTTTGGCAAAATCTTCCGTATGATCTTGTCCGTAGTAGCCAATTTTGGAGTTCTCTGACCACTTTATATCTCCTGACTTGGCAGGCATTTCTCCAATCAGAGTTTTCAAAAAAGTCGTTTTTCCAATACCATTAGGACCGATAATGGCAACTTTTTCTCCAACTTCAAACATCAAGTTAACATCTTTAAATAACAAATCATCATAACCGTTAGCCACATTTTCCATTTCTAAAGCTAACCTGAATAGTTTTTTCTCTTGGGTAAAACGGATAAATGGACTTACTCGACTAGAAGCTTTGACTTCTGCTAGCTCGATTTTTTCCATCCTTTTAGCACGTGATGTGGCCTGTTTAGCTTTTGATGCATTTGCGGAGAAGCGACTTACAAACGTCTGTAATTCAGCAATTTGTGCTTTTTTCTTAGCATTTTCGGATAATAACTTTTCTCTAGACAGGGTTGCAGCCGTCATATATTCATCGTAATTACCGGGAAATAAGCGTAACTCACCATAATCTAAATCGGCCATATGGGTACATACACTATTTAAAAAGTGGCGATCATGGGAAATAATAATCATGGTTGACTGACGTTGATTAAGAATATCTTCCAGCCAACGAATAGTGTTGATATCCAAGTTGTTAGTTGGCTCGTCCAGCAGCATAATATCTGGATCAGCAAACAAAGCCTGTGCTAACAAAACACGCAATTTCCAACCGGGAGCAACTTCACTCATTGGTCCAAAATGCTGCTCAGTGGGAATATCTAACCCAAGCAATAGCTCTCCAGCACGAGACTCTGCAGTATATCCATCCATTTCTGCAAATTTAACTTCTAAATCAGCGACCTGCATACCCTCAGCTTCGCTCATTTCAGGTAAACCATAGATACGATCACGCTCTTTTTTCACTTCCCATAATTCGGAATGCCCCATAATTACGGTATCAATGACGCTAAATTCTTCAAAAGCAAATTGATCCTGTCCTAATACACCCAACCGATCATTAGGATCTAACATTACTTGTCCTGCTGAAGGCTCTAACTTTCCAGAAAGAATCTTCATAAACGTCGATTTTCCGCAGCCATTGGCACCAATTAAACCATAACGATTGCCATCGCCAAATTTAACTGAAATATTTTCAAAAAGCGGCTTAGCGCCGAACTGCATTGTGATATTTGCTGTAGAAATCAATTGTATTGCCTGCTGTTTCAAGTGAAATGTTAGATTGATTCAATTAACCACCAACGGTTAAAGGGCGCGCATTTTAGCCCAAAATTTGCGCAATGTAATCAAAAGTCTATCGCTTTTTCTAAAATAAAAGTTTGACACAAAACAAGTGTATCACTATATTAATACACAGATATTAGAATAAACTGCCAGCTTTTGATTTATCAATAATATTTGGCTGAAAAAAATTCACTAGAAAAACCCACTTTCGTTAATTAAAAAGAGGAAAATAAACATGAGAAAATCATTTCTTACCTCAACAACCAAGATTTCAATCATCTGGGCAGCAGCCATCATTATTTGCGCATTAATCGGCCTTCCAGTCTGGTTGTCGACTATTTTGCTGCCGGTTCTGGCTTTCAGCCATATTCTTAGCCTCAAAAAAAGCAATAAGCCAGCTAATACCAAACACTGTTATTTAAACCGCTAACTGGATAGTGCAGACTAATGGAATCGTTGCTCCACTTATTCTCACTAAACCCAAGTTCAGGCATTCCAATCTATCGCCAATTAATTGATCAAATTAAACAAGCGATCAGAATGAAACTCCTGACACCTGGCGAGCAACTTCCCTCAGTAAGAAGTCTGGCGGGGGCGCTACAAATCAATCCAATGACTATTTCAAAAGCTTTTGCCCAACTAGAACTAGAGGGAGTACTCCTTCGAAAACGCGGCGTTGGTATGTTAGTTGTTGAGCCCAGAGAAACCGAAGAATTGACACCAGAGGTTGAACAGCACTTACATACCTTCATCACCAGTGCCAAACAGCATGACTTAGATGACAAAAGCATTGTAACTTTGGTGCAACAATTCCTTTCCATTCAAAACCAACCCTAGAGAGATGTCGTTATGTCAGTAGTCGTTTCTATCAAAAACCTCAATCAAAGTTATGCGGAACGTAATGTTCTCAAACACCTCAATTGGGATATACAGACAGGCGATATCATCGGACTACTGGGTAAAAATGGCGCAGGTAAAAGTACCCTATTAGAATCGATTATGAATTTACGTCATATCAGAGATGAAAGTGTCAATATATGGGGTAAAAACTGGAATCAACTTACTCAAGCTGAACGAGAAAAAATTGCTTTTGTCGCCCAAGATACAAAAGGCTTTGAATGGATGAAAATCGATGATTTCCTGCAGTATTTAGGCGGCTTTTTCTCAGGATATGACGCCAGTTACGCTAAACAACTACTCAAACGCTGGGATCTCAAACAAACAAAAAATATTGGAGAACTTTCTGGTGGGCAAAGACAAATTGTAAAAGTAGTTCAAGCTTTATCTGTTAAGCCAGAATTACTCATTCTTGATGAGCCTGTAGCTCATCTCGATCCCAGTATACGTCGCCAATTTTTAGGAGAGCTTATGGAGCAAGCTTATGAACTAAACTCTACGGTTATTTTTTCAACTCATATTGTTTCTGATTTGGAGCGAGTTGCTAACAAAGTAGCTTTGTTAATTGATGGGAAGATAGATTATTTTTATGAAGTCGATGAACTAAAAAGCAATATTGCTCATGTCAAAATATCCCATACTGAAGCGATCTGCGAACTGCCTTCATTAGAGTTAGCGAATTGGCGAACTCATCATTTTGGCGCAACGGGCACAATTATACGGCCTCAGATTGATACACATAAAACAGTTTTTGAGCAAATAAAGCAACACTACCCTGATGCAAGAATCGACACAATCCCCTTATCATTAGAGGATTGGTACTTAGAGGTGAATCATGCGTCAATTTAAAGCAAGTCTATGGAAACTGCTATCACATTCACCGGTGCTCCTGATATTAACTCTCATATTAGGAGTAGTTATTATTTTCAGTAACCAACTATCCAGCGAACAACCCCGAATAACAAAATACCTGTTAACCATTAATTCGGTTTTCAGTTTTATTTTTGGTGCTTATATTGGAATAGGTGTCGCCAAGTTTAAAGCTTGTTACCTCTGGACAAGTAATCATCATTATCGATTAAGCCTGTTAGTTTCGGGCTTAGTAAGCATTCTCATAATCACCCTAATTCAAGCCCTCTTTATCAGCTTACAACTCAACCAATTAGCCATAGAAATCATTCTACCGTTTAGCTTATCATTATCTCTAGTTTATTATGCATTGGGGAGCTCCATTTTTAACCGAGTAGTTTACCTTATACTAGGAGCTCTATGGATACCTTTCGCTACAGCTGACTTCAACTTAATATGGTTTTACTGGATTCAATTAGCCATTTCAGTTTTTTTTATCGTCTTACTATTAAAAGATAAGAAGAATAACAATGGTCATGTCCGGTCTCCCATAATTACGAGCAATATCTGTCAGGACACCGTCACCAATCCACATTATTACAAATTTAATTATCGACTCAATAAAATAGTTAGCCGTTTGATAGCAAAGCCCAACGCCCAAAAAAATATACACTGGGTAATTACTATGCCGCACACTCGGTTAGCGTTAATCAGTCTTCTATATTTTTTAATCATTATGTTTAACGCATTGATAATGGTTCAAAGTGAGCTGATTCTGATTGAACTGTTCTGTAATATTTTTACGCTATCGATTGTATTGAATGTATTAATGGAAGCTCGACAACTCATTATAAATACCAAACCAATTGCCCATTTGTTTTCCCCGCTAAATCACCGAACTTTAAAAAAGAAAATGATCCATTCTATTGATCGAACACTGTTAATTAACGTCTTTGCATTATTAAGCCTCGTATCCCTATCTGTTTTATTCACGGGATTACCGGTTGCATTGGATTATCTTGTCCTATCCTCTGGAGTTATCATCGCTTTAGGTTTAGCTATTTATCCCATATTACTGCGGTTCCAATGGTTAAGAGTCTCATGGCAACTCGTCATTTCAATTAGTCTTTACGGCCTTACCAGTTATTACTTATGTAAATGGTTAAAAAGCCAGCTTTCAAGCGGTCTAGACCTAATTGATATTAGTGGAAATTATGTAATATGGATTTTTATTATTGCCACAATTGCTCTACGACAGACAACATTATCTTTACTTTATAAGGCACCACTGGAAAAATTTGTCAGCCGTCAAATATCGGTAGGAACATAAAATGCCCATTATTATCGCAATCTTCCCATTTATGCTTTACTTGCAGGGCTTTCTACAACTAGCATTAATAACTTCACTCCCATTTTGTGCTATTTTTCTGTTCTTTTTATACAGTAACCAAAACTTTAAAAAATTAAAGATTAATAAGAAAAAAGCGACTTACAATATCCACTTTGTAGATAAAAAAACAAACTGAATAACATGAGATAAACTCGCTCTCAGAATACAAATCACACAAGCCAAGCCAATAAAAAACATGTACAATCAGCCCAGTTAAGCAATTTCTGGGATATTGAATGTCATCTTTCAACCTAAAACAACTTGAAACCTGTTTTAAACAACCAACAATTAAAAATACATTCCTAGGCCTTTATGAAACTCTTGGAACACTCACTGCTATTGCGAGTAGTCCTGAAACTATTAAGCCTTCCGAATGGATGATTCAATTAAAAGCTTCTCCAGATACTGATTTAGCTTTTGATAGCGAACAACAAGTAAAAGAGTTGTCTGTCAATCTAATTGCTTGGTGGAACTATTGCATGCAACTATTTGATGAGGGGCAACAAATTGATTTACCAGTAAAATTAGGTCTGACCCCAACAGGGGCTCCCAATAAAGCACTCAAAGATTTTTCTAATGGTTATCTAAAAGGTTTTAATTGGCTATCTAAATTGTGGCAGACTAAAATTCCCGATAACGACTCTGATCAAGCCCGCAGCTTGTCCGTGCTAAATATGATTTTGGCCCGCTTTGTCAACGAAAAAGCAATGGCCAATGCAGAACCTGAACTGGTTAGGCAACTTCCTGATATGGACGGCTGCTTTCAAGTTCTCCCGGGATTAATTTCTGCAGTGGGAATGTTAGGTAAGGATTTATCAACAGAACATGAAGAAATCGACGAAAAAGTTACACCGATACAAGTTGAAAAAATAGTCGGACGCAATGAACCTTGCCCTTGTGGTAGTGGAAAAAAGTTTAAAAAATGCTGTTTACATTAATTAACAGAAACCACTTATCACTCATAGTATAACTTTAAATGATCACCCTTTTACAATAAGGATAATACAATGTCTAAAACTTACTTACTGTTATTAGTTTTCACAACCCTACTTATAACTACGGGTTGTAAAGATGAAACTGAATCAACAAAGGATAATATGCAAGAAACCATTACCTCTGACAAAGAAGCCAAGAGTGATGATGAGACACAGCCAATTAATCCAGGAAAGTTAAGGGAGAAAAAACCATTGGAAAGCACAGAGCGTTACGTAGGTACAATTAAACATTTAGATCTAGAAGGTGGCTTTTACGGCATCATCACTAAAGATGGGAAAAAAATTCTTCCGTTAAATCTTGATAAACAGTTTGCACAAGATGGTGCAGTTATTGAGTTTTCGGGTGAAGCTGCCGATATGATGACGATCCAGCAATGGGGCACTCCATTCAAAATTAAAAATGTTAAATTGATTAAATCTGGCAGACCCATATCTTATAAAGATATGTGATCTTTTTATCAATAAATATCATTGCCAATAAATACTTTAAAAATATAAAAACTGGCAAGATAAAAAGCACGCAATAGGTATAGTAAAAATTTGTTAATGAATAGCCAATTACAACAAGACTGGCCGCAGCTTACTGCGGCCTATGATATTCACTGCGATCTATCAGCCGTATCAACCATCGGTGGTGGTCATATAAATGATACCTACCAATTTATTGATAAAAACGGGACTAATGCTTGGATACTGCAACGCATTAATACCCATGTTTTTCCTACACCTTGGAAAGTACAAACAAACTTTGATACAGTATCAGCTTACTTAAAAAAAACAAATTATCCTTTAGAGATTCTTTCGGTCAAACTCACGTCAGAACAAGAGTCGCTATGTCACACTAAGAATAATTACTGGCGTGTACTACCAAAAATAAATAATGCAAAACCTCAATTATCGGTAACCGATAGTGAACAAGCGTTCCAGGCTGCAAAAGCAGTTGGTTATTTTGATCAAGCATTAGATGATTTGCCCCCCCAACAAATCGACAGTGTTATTCCAGGCTTCCATGATTTAAATTTACGTTTGGAACAATTTAAAGAGTCGCTCTTACATAACCATGCAAACCGAAAAAACCTCATTTCGAGTGAACTTAACCTGATTGAAAAATTTAAGTATCTCGCGAAATGGTTACCGCAAATGAACCAAGAAAAAAAACTCCCCTTGCGAGTAGTGCATAACGATACAAAAATCAGCAATATTTTATTATGCAACACAACAGGAAAAGCTCGAGCAGTTATCGACTGGGATACAATCATGCCCGGCTATCGCCTATATGACTTTGGTGATATGGTACGCAGTTTTACGCCAAGTGCTAAAGAAGATACGACAGACATTCATCAAGTCGAAGTTAGATTTGACGTTTTACAAGCATTAACCGACGGCTACTTAACTGGTTGCACAAACGCTTTAAATGAGTTTGAAAGAATCCATTTATTAACTGGGGCAAAAGTTATTATTTTTATGGTTGGCGTTCGCTTTTTAACTGATTATCTAAATGGTGATGTTTATTTCAAAACGCAGACAGACAACCAAAATTTAAACCGCTGTCGCAATCAATTTAAACTATTACAGCAACTCGAAAAAA
>JAUIHB010000361.1 GCA_030432465.1 Gammaproteobacteria bacterium | reverse complement strand
GAGGCATAAATAAAATGATTACTTTTACAATCAACGGACAACCTTTTGAAGTTAAAAATAATTTAGAAATGCCTTTGCTTTGGTTTATAAGGGAAAATGCCGGATTAAAAGGTACAAAATTTGGATGTGGTATTGCGCAGTGCGGAGCATGCTCAGTTCATATTGATGAACAACTAACAAGAAGCTGCAGTGTTCCTTTATCGGTTCTTGATGGAAAAAACATTACAACTATTGAAGGGCTTTCCAAAGATGGTGCACACCCTGTCCAACAAGCTTGGAAGGAAATTGATGTTCCACAATGTGGTTATTGTCAAAGCGGTCAAATTATGTCGGCGGTTGCTCTACTCAATGAAATTAGCATTCCCACTGATGAAGACATTGATAACAAAATGACTAATCTATGCCGATGTATGACCTATGTAAGAATTAGAAAAGCCGTGCATAAAGCCGCAAAACTCAACAAAAAGCTTAGTTAAAAATGTGGTTTTTGCGAAATTGCACATTTCGCAAAAACCAGAAATTTATTGATTTAAAGCTATTAACTGTTTTTGTTACTTTAATGTAGAAAGCAATATTATTTAAAATAACGCAAATCTATTATTTAATAATACCAAAAAACAGAAAATTGGTAATATTAAAACTATCATCGACCTAACATAATTCTTATATTCCACTTCGGCATTTAACCAAAATATAAAATATAAAAATGCCTACCAAACAAAAATAATCAAAACAGAACTAAAAATAATTCAACACTCGGAGATCTAACCATAATGAAGTATCCGGTAAAAAAAGCGACTCATGCAGTTACCGCAATATTGCTTGGAATGGCAGCAAATGTTCAAGCAAGCGACAATAATTTAACTTCAGCTAGCCCACAAAAAATGGCTAGCTTTGAAAATGTCTCACAAAAGCTACCTACTCGTTATATCGTGAAATATAGAAATAACGACAACAGTTTTCAATCAAGCGCACTGGCAGCTAGCAATATTGATCAAAAAACTCGTCAATTAGGCGGAAAAATTAGTCAACGTTTTAATAACATCAACGTGATAACCGCAGAATTAGACAGTAAAGCTGTTGCATCACTTAGAGCTGACGCGAATGTTGAGTATGTCGAAGTCGATCAGCCTCGCCGTTTAATGGCAGAAACTGTTCCCTATGGGATCAGCCTTGTACAAGCTGATCAGGTCGATGATAGTGTTGCGGCAGCCTCTGCTGGCGGAAAAAAAGTATGCGTAATTGATTCTGGCTTGGAAATGCCCCATGAAGACATGGGTAGCCAAGGTGGTAGCATAAATGGTAGCAATGATAGTGGAACAGGTAATTGGTACGATCATGGTGGTCCTCATGGTACTCACGTAGCAGGAACAATTGGTGCATTAAGCAATGGTATTGGTGTACGCGGCGTTATCGGTAGCAATGTAGGTTTTCATATTGTAAAAGTGTTTAACGACGACGGATGGGGATACTCTTCTAGCCTGGCAAGTGCAGTTAACACTTGTGTTAACAACGGCGCAGATGTAATCAATATGAGTCTTGGTTGACCTAACTCCACAACGACGGAAGAAAATGCGATGGAAGCAGCGGTTATTGCAGGAGTATTACTGATTGCTGCAGCTGGTAATGATGGCGTTATCGAAAACCCAACAGACGCATTCAGCTACCCAGCTTCTTACGACGCAGTTATGTCTGTTGGCGGTGTTGATAGCAGCAAAGGGCCATACACTTCTTCGCAAAAAAACTCTCAAGTAGAAATTGCTGCGCCCGGTGTTGATGTTTATTCTACCTACCCAACCAATACTGGCTTGAATGTTGAGTTAACAATTGGTTCCAGTGCTTATGAAGTTAATGGCATGGAAAACCGGGGTTCAGCAGCTGGTTCACTTTATGACTTTGCCACAGGTGAAAGTGTTGATAACGGCGCATCAGGCAAAGTTTGCTTAATTCAGCGGGGAAATATTTCATTCCATGACAAAGTTCAAAACTGCGAAAACAGTGGTGGTGTTGGAGCAATTATTTATAATAATACTGCTGGAAGTTTATCAGCAACGCTTGGCGATACTAATGCGACAAATATTCCCGCAGTAGCCGCAACTCTAGCAGATGGAAACTCAATGCTTTCTCAAGTTGGGCAAACAGCCAGTCTGGAACTTGGTGCTGGGAATTACGGCAAAATGACAGGAACATCAATGGCTTCTCCACATGTTGCCGGTGTAGCCGCATTAGTATGGAGCACTCACCCAACTTGTACCAATGAACAAATTCGTGCGGTTTTAAATGCAACAGCGGAAGACTTAGGAACTCCGGGTCGTGATGTTCAATATGGCCATGGATTAGTTCAAACCAAAGATGCCATCGACTACATTACAGAACGTGGATGTGATGGTACTGATGACGGCGGTCCAGATAACAGCGTGCTCGAAAATGGCGTTGCTAAAACAGGATTAAATGGTGCTAAGAGTGAACAATTGACATTCTCAATAGTTGTTCCTACAGGTGCCACAGACCTTACATTTAACATGAGCGGTGGTAGCGGTGACGCTGATTTATACTTAAAATTTGGTTCAACACCAACATTGAATAGTTATGATTGCCGTCCTTGGAAAAATGGTAATAACGAAAGCTGCTCTGTCAGTAATGTTCAGTCTGGTACTTATTATGTCATGCTTAACGGTTATTCTTCATTTAATGGTGTATCTTTAACAGCCAGCTACACCGACGGCGATGACAATGGTGGTCCGGTAACATTTAACAATAACAGTGACTACAATATCCCAGATAACAACGCGACTGGTATTTCAAGCCCAATTAATGTCACTCGAAGTGGTAGTTCAAACACTGTTAGCGTAGAAGTTGCAATTGTACATACCTATATTGGTGATTTGACAGTTGATTTAATTCACCCCGATGGAACCGTTTATAACTTGCACAAACGTTCTGGTGGCAGCGCAAATGATATCAATAAAACTTACTCGGTTAATGTTGGAAGCAAAAACTCATCAGGTGAGTGGAAATTGCGTGCGAAAGATAGTGCAAATATTGATACAGGCTACATCAATAGCTGGAGCATCACCTTTCAGTAAAATTTATTTTAAAATTTAACTGATTTTTACGGCCTCTTTTGAGGCCGTTTTTGATTCAATTAACCATGTTTAAATTTATCAATTAAGAGACTAATAAGCTAACTTCATTTTCAGTAAGTCTTCGCCACTCACCAATACCCAGAGTACCTAAAGACAAATCCCCAATAGACTCTCTGTGTAACTGAGTGACTTTATTTCCCACAGCAGCCAGCATCCGTTTAACTTGGTGATAACGACCTTCCACAATGGTTAATCTTATTTTATTGGGTGCCAAGCATTCAACCACTGCGGGCTGGGTGGGCTTGTCTTCCCCCTTCAATACTATTCCTTGTGTTAGCTGAATAATACTTTCTTCACTGATTGGCTCCATAGTTTCAACTAAATAAGATTTACGACATTTTTTTCGAGGAGATGTGATTTGATGTGACCATTGACCATCATCAGTAATCAAAACCATTCCAGTTGTATCTTGATCTAAGCGTCCTGCAAAATGTAGTTTGGTTTTATTACTTTTTAACTCTTCCAACAAATTTAATGCTGTTGGATGCACTTCATCT
>JAUIHB010000030.1 GCA_030432465.1 Gammaproteobacteria bacterium | reverse complement strand
TAGGTTTGGTTCAACCGAATATCCCACAAGCTAAGAAGTGGGATAAGCGCTATTTTGGACAAATAGTGAATGTATTGATTTCTGAGACAGAGCCATTGTGGGGAGCCGATTTGATAGTTTGGCCGGAAGGTGCAATCCCTGCTTTTAAGCATCAAGTTACAGATATTCTTCGTAATCTTGAATTGAAAGCACAAGAAAATAACTCTGAACTAGTACTGGGTCTACCTGAATATCAACAGCAGAGTGAGCGGAGTTTTGTATCATTGATCAGTGTTGGTAATTCACCCCATGTTTATCATAAGCAAGTGCTCGTTCCTTTCGGTGAATATGTTCCATTAGAAGAATGGTTACGCGGATTAATTCGTTTTCTAGACTTGCCAATGTCTGGGTTTACTCCTGCAATGAGTCAGCAACAACCAATGGATTTTGATGACTTTAGTTTAATTCCTGCGATTTGTTATGAAATTGTTTATCCTTGGGTCGTGCGTGATTTATCGAATAAGGTTAAGCCTGAGCAGTTACAAATGATCGCAACAGTGAGCAATGATGCTTGGTTTGGAGACTCTTTTGGCCCTTATCAACATATGGAAATGGCGAGAATGCGAGCCAAAGAGTTAGGAATACCTTTGATCCGATCTACTAATGACGGAATAACTGCTTTTGTTGATCATCGTGGAAAAATATTAAAACAACTGCCACGTTACCAACAAGCTAGCTTGCGTTATCAACTTCCGGTTGTTAATCAAGCAACGCTATTTCGGCGTTGGGGACATTGGGGAATTGTTGGAATAATCCTGTTTAGTATGGGTATGATATTTTTTTCTATTTTGCTTAAAAAAGACCAATAAATTTTATTTTGCAGTGCAATAAAATTTAATAAAGAGAAGAATTAAGCATTTTGTTTTAGTTTTTATTGCCTGCGACTTTATTCTTATCTCCCGTTGAGAATGAGCCTATAAAAATAGGCTTTTAGCTTTTTAAAATCAGTTACTTCCGGTTGTTTATTAAGCAAATAGATTGTCTATACTAGATATGTTATTGATTGATGACATAAATCAATAGGTTTGCTTGCTATTTCGGCTAAAGTCTTTTAAAAAGAGTATGCAAGTCAGCAATCTAGGATAGGGGTATGCTAGAGAATTATTTGCCAGTTCTGGTGTTTATCACCGTCGGCCTCGGCTTCGGGGTGGTGTTAGAGTTATTAGGGTATTTTGCAGCGCCTCGCAAAGAGGTAGCAGATAAGCTATTACCGTTTGAATGCGGTTTTGATGCTTTTGAAGATGCTCGTCATAAATTTGATATCCGATTTTATCTTGTCGCTATTCTATTTATTATTTTTGATTTAGAAGTCGCTTTTCTTTTCCCTTGGGCAGTTGTTTTTCAAGAGCTTGGTTGGCTCGCTATAGGTGCCATGGGCGTTTTTCTGGGGCTGCTATTAGTGGGTTTTATTTATGAGTGGAAGAAAGGAGCTTTGGAATGGGAGTAGAAAATATCCGTTTACCCAATGATCCACAACCTGAAATAAAACAGGAAGGTAAGGGCTATTTGGTGACTGGTGTAGATACATTAGTTAACTGGGCTCGGACAGGATCTATGTGGCCTATGACTTTTGGATTGGCATGTTGTGCTGTGGAAATGATGCACGCTGGCGCTTCTCGATATGATTTTGACCGGTTTGGAGTTGTGTTTCGACCCAGCCCACGTCAGTCAGATGTTATGATTGTTGCAGGAACTCTGACAAATAAAATGGCTCCGGCATTACGGAGAGTCTATGATCAAATGCCTGAGCCCAAATGGGTTATTTCCATGGGATCCTGTGCTAATGGTGGCGGTTACTATCACTATTCCTATGCGGTTGTACGCGGTTGTGATCGAATCGTTCCTGTTGATATCTATGTTCCGGGTTGTCCACCAACGGCAGAAGCTCTCATATATGGCGTTATTCAATTACAAAACAAAATTAAGCGCACCAATACTATTGCTCGTCGAGTATAAGGGTACCGATGCTAACCAAATTAATTCAGGCTGTTGAATCTCATCTTGGAGCCAAGATCATTTCACATAAAGCTGAAGTTGATGAATTGACGATTGAAGTATCCAAGGAAGAACTTCTTAGCGTTGCCGAAACTTTAAGAGATCATGATGAGTTTCAATTCGAACAACTTATTGATTTATGTGGTGTTGACTATTTAACCTATGGACGAGATGAGTGGACAACTCACGATGCGACTGCCTCTGGGTTTGAGCGAGGTCGACAGGTTGATGGTGAACTTGAGTGGGATAAAGAAAGATTTGCGGTTGTTTATCATTTACTCTCTTTGACTTTAAATCAGCGTATTCGAATGCGAGTGTTTGTTGATGACGAGGATTTAAAAATTCCCAGCGTGATAGATATTTGGAATGCTGCGAACTGGTATGAAAGAGAAGCGTTTGATCTGTTTGGTATTTTATTTGAAGGTCATCCAGACTTAAGAAGACTGTTAACTGACTATGGATTTATTGGGCACCCATTCCGTAAAGATTTTCCAATTATTGGAAATCTTGAAATGCGTTTTGATGAAGAAAAAGAAAAATGTATTTATGAACCTGTTTCTATTGAAGAGAGAATTTTAGTTCCGCGGGTTATCAGAAAAGAAAAAATTTAAGAATAAGATTCAATTGAAAAGCCAAGCACAATCTGGCTGTTAGCTACCTAAAATTAGGAAATTTGCTTAACAATTATTATGGCTGAAATCGAACATTACACTTTAAACTTTGGGCCACAACATCCTGCAGCGCATGGTGTGCTGCGTATGATTTTGGAAATGGATGGTGAAACGGTTGAACGTGCTGATCCACATATTGGTTTACTGCATCGGGCCACAGAAAAGCTGGCAGAAATAAAACCCTACAATCAAAGTATTGGTTACATGGATAGACTGGACTATGTGTCTATGATGTGTAACGAGCATGCCTATGTTATGGCTATCGAAAAATTGCTCGGCATTGAAGTCCCCAAACGCGCGCAATATATTCGTGTCTTGTTTGCTGAGGTCACGCGTATCTTGAATCATTTAATGTGGCTGGGTGCACATGGGTTAGATGTGGGTGCTATGACCATGTTTTTGTATTGTTTTCGAGATAGAGAGCCTTTAATGGATGCTTATGAAGCCGTTTCTGGAACTCGAATGCATGCGACTTACTTTAGACCAGGCGGAGTTTATCGTGATTTGCCTGACACTATGCCTCAATACGAAAAATCTCCTTGGCGAAATGATAAAAAAGTGACCGAGCTTAATCTTAATCGTCAGGGATCTTTATTAGATTTTCTTGAAGATTACAGTAATAAATTTGATGCCTGTGTGGATGAATATGAGTCGTTGCTGACCGAAAATCGTATTTGGAAACAGCGTTTGGTTGGTATTGGTGTGGTATCACCCGAAAGAGCTTATCAGTTAGGTTTTACTGGTCCAATGTTGCGTGGTTCCGGTGTTGCATGGGATTTAAGAAAAATGCAGCCCTACGATACTTACGCTGAATTAGATTTTGATATTCCTGTAGGAAGAAATGGTGACAGTTATGATCGCTATTTGGTTCGGGTAGAAGAAATGCGCCAGTCGAATAAAATTATTCGTCAGTGTATCGCATGGCTTAAACAAAACCCTGGGCCAGTGATTTGTGATAATTACAAGATAGTGCCGCCTAAAAGAACCGATATGAAAGAAAATATGGAATCACTTATTCATCATTTTAAATTATTTACTGAAGGATATTGTGTACCAGAAGGAGAAGCTTATGCGGCGGTAGAGCATCCTAAAGGGGAGTTTGGTATTTATATGATATCTGACGGTGCTAATAAACCCTATCGAGTAAAAATTCGCGCGCCGGGCTTTGCCCATTTAGCTGCAATGGATGAGTTATCTAAAGGCCACATGTTAGCAGATGTGGTGGCAATTATTGGAACTATGGATATTGTTTTTGGGGAGATTGATCGCTAATGACTGATCTGAGTTATGACCATAAACAACATTTAAAAACGCTGTTGCCTGAACCGGCGATTAATGAAATCGATCATTGGATCAAAAAGTATCCACCAGAAAGAAAACGTCCTCCTATTATTGCCGCGCTTAAAGTTGTCCAAGAACATAATGGTAATTATTTGACTGAAGAGTTAATGCAGGCAGTAGGTGAGTATCTTGATGTACCTCAAATTGCAGTATTTGAAGTTGCCACTTTTTACAGTATGTTTCATTTGGATAAAGTGGGAAAACATGTGATTTCTGTTTGTAATAATATTTCTTGTTCATTGCGTGGTGCAGACAACGTGATAGAGCAATTACAAAATCGTTTGAATATTAAATTAGGCGAAACAACCGATGATGGTCTGTACACAATTAAAACGGTTGAGTGTATGGCTGCATGTGGTGGTGCACCGATGTTGGAAGTTGATAAAGTTTATTTTGAGAATTTAACTGAAGAGAAAGTTGATCAAATATTATCGGATATTGCAGCGTTAGAAATTGCTAAACAAAAGAAACCAGCAGATTTATCGGCGGAGGTGAAAAAATAAACCATGGCCAATGAAGTCTGTTTTCGAACTTTACATTTAGATGAGCCTTGGAGTTTAGAGGCTTATGAAAGTGTTGGAGGTTATTCCGCACTAAAAAAAATTGTCGCCGGAGAGTTAGGCTACGAAAAAATTATTGATGAACTAAAGTTATCAGCATTAAGAGGACGAGGCGGAGCAGGATTTCCTACAGGACTTAAGTGGAGTTTTATGCCGCGTAATATGCCCGGTCAGAAATATGTTGTATGCAATTCTGATGAAGGTGAACCCGGCACTTTTAAAGATCGTGATATTTTACGTTTTAATCCTCACCAATTAATCGAAGGTATGATTATTGCCGGTTATGTGATGAATGCTACTGTCGGTTACAACTATATGCGTGGTGAATTTTATGAACCCTTTGAGCGAATGGAAAAAGCGCTACAAGAAGCACGTGATAGAAACTATTTAGGTGAGAAGATATTAGGTTCGGATATTTGTTTTGAATTACACAATCACATGGGAGCCGGTGCTTATATTTGTGGTGAAGAAACTGCTTTGATTGAATCTTTAGAAGGAAAAAAAGGACAGCCCCGATTTAAACCACCTTTTCCGGCTAATTATGGTGTTTTTGGTAGACCAACCAATGTTAACAATACAGAAAGCTATGCTTCAGTTCCGGTTATTTTAGAAAATAGTGGGCAGTGGTTTTTAGATTTGGGTAAACCGAATAATGGCGGAACAAAAATATTTTCTGTATCGGGACATGTTGCCAATCCTGGAAATTTTGAAATTGGTTTAGGAACATCATTTAAAGATTTATTAGCTATGGCTGGTGGAATGCTAGGTGGAAAAAAACTAAAAGCGGTGATTCCCGGCGGTTCTTCTTCTCCAATATTACCCGCGGAAACCATGATGCAACTGACAATGGATTATGATGCTATCGGTAAAGCTGGCTCAATGCTTGGTTCTGGTGCTGTTATAGTATTAGATGAAACAACTTGTATGGTGAACTTAGCGGCAATTACAGCACATTTCTATTATGAAGAGTCCTGTGGTCAGTGTACTCCGTGTCGAGAAGGGACGGGGTGGATGTCACGAGTTATTCATCGAATCTTAAATGGTCAAGGACGGGCTGATGATCTGGATAATCTAGATAGAGTTGCTAGTAATATTATGGGGCGGACCATTTGTGCATTGGGAGATGCGGCAGCGATGCCAATTAAAGGTTTTCTCAAGCACTATCGCCACGAGTTTGAATATATGATTGAACATAAACGCAGTATAGTCGCGGAATAGAAGTCAAAAATATGGGTAAAGTACATTTAGAAATTGACGGTAAACCATTTGAAGCTGAAGTCGGCTCCATGATCATTGAGGTTGCAGATCTTGCGGGTATTTATATACCGCGTTTTTGCTACCACAAAAAATTATCAGTGGCTGCAAACTGCCGCATGTGCATGGTTGACGTGAGTAGTATACCCAAAGCGGTACCTGCTAGTGCCACACCGGTTGCTGAAGGAATGCAGATCCAGACGAAAACAGAAAAGGCCGTCAGCGCACGAAAATCAGTCATGGAATTTTTATTGATCAACCATCCGCTTGATTGTCCCGTATGTGATCAAGGTGGTGAATGTGAGTTGCAAGATTTATCTATGGAGTACGGGGATGATGTTAGCCGCTTTACCGAAGGTAAGCGTGTGGTTAAAGATAAAAATATTGGCCCGTTAATTTCAACAGATATGACGCGTTGTATTCATTGCACTCGTTGCGTTAGGTTTGGACAGGAAGTCGTTGGGATTCGCGAAATGGGCGCGATAGGTCGTGGTGAGCACATGGAGATTAGTACCTATATTGAAGAATCTATCGAATCTGAAGTTTCAGGAAATATTATCGATTTGTGTCCTGTCGGTGCGCTGAATGCAAAGCCTTCTTTATTTAAAGCCAGAGCATGGGAAATGCGTCAGTCTCCAAGTATTGCTGCGCATGACTGTCTGGGCTCCAATGTTTGGGTTCATCATCGGCGCGGAGATATTATTCGTGTTGTACCGCGAGAAAATGAGGCTATTAATGAAGTTTGGTTATCTGATCGAGATCGTTTTTCCTATCAAGCCTTGACCGAGGGTGAGCGATTGTTAAAGCCGCGTATTAAACGTCATGGTGAGTGGCAGGAAGCTGATTGGCAATCGGCACTTAGCTTTGTTGCTAGCGAAATGAAACGAGTTATCGGTGGTTCACAAGGTAAAAATTTTGGTGGTTTAATCGGGAATAGTGTTACTACCGAAGAAAGTTATTTATTTCAAAAGTTATTACGTGGTATGGAGTGCAATAATATTGACTTCAGAACGCGTCGTCGAGATTTTAGTGGTGATGGTCGCAGCAGTGTTCGCTCGGGCTTTAACTTTCCAATGGAAGAGCTAGATCATATGGATGCGACTTTACTGATTGCTGCCGATCTACGTCATGAGCAACCTCTGACTGCACTCCGAGTCAGAAAGTCTACAGGGTTTGGGAATGCTATGGCAATCAACCCATTTGATGGCGAGTATAACTTTAAGCTGGCACATGAAATTCAACCTGACCCGCATTTTCTAGCCCAAGAATTTGCTCGAGTCATTGTTGCCGCAGATAA
Source organism: Gammaproteobacteria bacterium (assembly GCA_030432465.1). Classification (GTDB taxonomy): domain Bacteria; phylum Pseudomonadota; class Gammaproteobacteria; order Enterobacterales; family Kangiellaceae; genus Aliikangiella. Next base: position 13,060 of record JAUIHB010000030.1, on the reverse strand, counting down.
ACTTAATCCTGACGTTTTACATGCTGAAGCTAAAGAGTGGCTTAATGGTGTTGAGTCGGAACTTGTGCATGAAGAAATAGCAAAAAAATTATTGCATGGAGAAAAATCCTGCATAGTCTTAGGCGTCTATGTACAAGAGCATCCACAAGCGCAAACCATCAATTGGCTCGCTGAGTCTTTGGCAAGTATTACTCAATCGGAATGGGGGTACATGACGCAAGGCTGTAACGCTGCTGGTAATAAAATTGCTGGTGCAGTGCCTATGCAGTCTGCTGCGGGAGGGAAGTCCAAAGCGGGTAAAAATGCGAAACAAATGTTACTGGAAGGACTACAGGGTTATTTTTTATTTAACTGCGAGCCTGATGTTGAGAGTGTCTGGTCTAAAGAAGCGCTTAACAGTTTAAATAATGCTTCTTTCGTTGTTGCAGCAACGCCATTTGCAGATGGGCGCGCACTAGATTATGCGGATGTATTATTACCTATAGCTGGGTGCTATGAAACTTCAGGGACATACATAAATGTTGAAGGCACTTGGCAGTCATTTGCCGCGGCGGTTAAGGCGCCAGAAGAATCTCGCCCTGGCTGGAAAGTTCTACGCGTACTGGCTAACCTGTTTGAACTGAAAGGTTTTGATTATGAATCATCTGAGCAAGTGATTAATGAGCTGAGAGAAAAGTTTGATGCAGCAGGTGAAAATAAAGTAGCACGTAAAATTCCGCCACCGTTGATGCAAGTTAATGAAAGTGAAGTTAGTCGAAAATCACTGGGCTTATATCAAGTGGATTCTATTGTCCGACGAGCAAAAGCATTGCAGCAAACCCCAAAAGCATCGACTCATCCGATAAGTGTATCGAGGGTGACAACATGAGTGAAATAGATCTATTGGCATGGGGGGAAACACTATTTTTCATCGTACTAAAAATAGTCGCGATTTTATTACCTCTTATTTTAGCGGTGGCTTATACAACTTATGCTGAAAGAAAAATAATTGGTTACATGCAGTTACGTGTAGGTCCTAATCGAGTTGGTCCTCGTGGTTGGTTGCAACCCATTTCAGATGTTATTAAATTGATTATGAAAGAGATTGTGGTACCTAAAGGATCAAGTAAATCTCTATTTGTTGTTGCTCCAGTGTTATTTATTGGCCCTTCTTTTGCCGCTTGGGCGGTTATTCCTTTTGATGCTGGTGTAGTGTTAGCGGATATTGACGCAGGACTTTTGTATATTCTAGCAATGACATCTATTGCGGTGTATGGCGTTATTATTGCCGGTTGGGCTTCTAATTCAAAATATGCATTTTTGGGTGCAATGCGTTCAGCCGCACAAATTGTTTCTTATGAACTAGCAATGGGATTTGCCTTAGTTGGGGTATTGATGTGTGCCCAAAGTATGAATTTAGGAGAGATAGTGCTTGCTCAGTCTGGTGGATTTTTTCAATGGTATTGGTTGCCACTATTTCCACTGTTGGTTGTTTATTGGATTTCTGGTGTCGCGGAAACTAATCGAGCCCCATTTGATATGGCTGAAGGTGAGTCAGAAATTGTTGCTGGCTTCCATGTGGAATATGCAGGAATGGCGTTTTCATTATTTTTCCTTGCGGAATACGCCAATATGATACTCATTTCTTTTTTAACTGCTTTGTTATTTTTTGGTGGCTGGTTGTCTCCTTTTGAGGGGTATGGTTGGTTAGATAGTGCAACAAATTGGATTCCAGGAACAGTTTGGCTGTTGCTAAAATCAGGATTTTTTCTATTTGGTTTAATTTGGATCAGAGCAACTTTTCCTCGTTTTCGTTATGACCAGATTATGCGTTTAGGATGGAAAATTTTTATTCCTGTCACTTTAGTCTGGATAAGTATTGTGGCTATCTGGATTAAATTAAATTGGTGGCCTTTTAACAATTAGAGAGCCAGTGAATTTTTATATGAACCTGTACTTAATTTAAAAGTCGGTGTATCAATGAGATCAGTTAAACAATTAGTCGACAGTTTTTTATTAACCGAGTTGCTCAAAGGTTTGCGAGTGACTCTGAAAAATATGTTTCGTAAAAAAGTAACCGTGCAGTACCCTGACGAGAAAACTCCACAGTCGCCAAGATTTAGAGGATTGCATGCTTTACGCACTTATCCTAATGGTGAAGAACGTTGTATTGCCTGTAAACTCTGTGAAGCCGTTTGTCCTGCCGCGGCGATAACCATTGAAGCTGGTCCAAGAGAAAGTGATGGAACACGCAGAACAACTAAATACGAGATCGATTTATTTAAATGTATTTATTGTGGTTTTTGCGAAGAGTCTTGTCCAGTTGACTCAATTGTAGAGACACGAGTTTTCGATTATCACTTTGAAAACCGAGGTGAGAATATTATGACAAAAGCCATGCTACTTGAAGTGGGGCGTCGATACGAACCTGAAATAGCATCTGATCGTGAAGCAGATGCTAAGTATCGGTAGTTAATAAAGTATTAACCAAAGATTAACAGACGAATAATAAATTTTTAATGGGTAAACCGTTTTAGCATGAAAAAATATAACCAAAAAAATTACCGAATTAAAAAAGAGATAATTGAATGAGTTTTCAAGTCCTTGTTTTTTACAGTTTTGCTGCCGTACTCATTTTTTCTGCTTTGATGGTTGTGACCAGCAAACATTCTGTTAAAGCTGCTTTATTTCTGGTATTGAGTTTTGCTGCTGCATCAGGTATCTGGATGCTGTTAGAAGCTGAGTTTTTAGCTATTAGTTTAATTGTGGTCTATGTTGGTGCGGTAATGGTATTGCTGCTGTTTGTTGTGATGATGCTAGATGTGGATTATGCAGCTTTAAGACAAGGCTTTGTCAGTAAACTACCGGTTGCTGCAATTGTTGCTTGTGGATTTTTTATCCTGCTTTATAGCTTTATTAATCAAGGCGTCTTTTCTGATGATAGATATCAAGCTCCTCCGCCCAAGCCTGCTGATTATTCAAATGTTAAAGAGTTAGGAAGAGTTTTATATACCGAATATCTTATTGCCTTTGAAACTGCGGCAGTTATTTTGTTGGTTGCAATTATTGCCGCTATTGCATTGACTTTTCGCGGGCGCAGAAGCCGAAAATCACAGAATATACAAAAACAATTGTCTGCTAATAAACAAAACCGTTTAAAAGTTTTAGATATAAAACCTGTTATAAGACAAAAATCAGATGAGTCTCGGCCTGAAGAAGAGCACTCGAAAGATTCTAATTTAGACAGTGCTGAATCAGAAGCTACTAAATCAGAAAAAGCTGAATCAAAGAGTACTGGTTCTGACAGTTCAAAGGGGAAACCAGCATGATTGAGTTGGCTGATTATTTATTATTAAGTGCTATTCTGTTTGCTATTAGCGTTGCAGGAATAATCATCAATCGCAAAAATGTGATTACTCTATTGATGTGTATCGAGCTGATGCTACTTGCTGTAAATACTAATTTTATAGCTTTTTCACATTTTTTGGGAAACACAACAGGGCAAATTTTCGTATTTTTTATTTTAACCGTTGCTGCCGCTGAGGCGGCAATCGGGTTAGCTATAATTGTTGTTTTATTTAGAAATCGTTCAACGATTGATGTTGAGCAACTTAACCAGTTAAAAGGGTAACCAAGGCGCTTTATATGCTTAAACAATTGCTTGCTATTGTTTTGCTTCCACTGATTGCAGCATTAGTTGTCGGGTTGGGTGGAAAGTTAATTAGTCGACAATGGGCTCATCGATTGACAATTGTTGGTGTTGCTACAGCTTGTATTTTATCGATTAATTTAGCATTTGGTTTTGCCAGTGGCCAAATTAGTGTGATTGAGCATACGCTTTATTCTTGGGCGAAAATTGGACAATTAAATCTGCAAGTTGGTTTTTTGATCGATAGTTTAACGATTACCATGATGGTTGTTGTTACTTTTGTTTCTTTAATGGTGCACATATATACCATTGGTTACATGAAAGAGGATCCTGGTTATCAGCGCTTTTTTGCCTATATTTCCTTATTTACTTTCGCAATGTTATCGCTTGTTATGTCCAATAATTTTTTGCAGCTGTTCTTTGGTTGGGAAGCGGTTGGAGTTGTTTCTTATTTACTGATTGGTTTTTGGTATAAAAAGCCAACGGCAATTGTTGCCAACTTAAAAGCGTTTTTAGTCAACCGTGTGGGTGATCTTGGTTTTTTATTAGGCATTGCAGGTGTCTATATGGTATTTGGTACATTGGATTATAGTGGCGTTTTTCAGCAAGTAAATTCAGGCTTTAATGATCTTGAAATCGTAATCAGTGATACAGCCATCTGGTCGGCAACAACCTTTATTTGTATTGGTTTGTTTATTGGTGCCATGGGGAAATCAGCACAGGTTCCGCTTCATGTCTGGTTGCCAGACTCAATGGAAGGTCCAACCCCAATATCTGCTTTAATCCATGCGGCAACCATGGTAACAGCTGGTGTATTCATGGTTGCTAGAATGTCCCCATTATTCGAGCTGTCTGAAGTTGCATTGAATGTTGTTTTGGTCATTGGCGCAACAACCGCATTATTTATGGGATTTTTAGGTGTAATTCAAAACGATATAAAACGAGTTGTTGCCTACTCAACGCTTTCTCAGTTGGGTTATATGGTTGTAGCCTTAGGTGCATCGGCTTATTCTGTCGCAGTTTTTCATCTGGTGACTCATGCTTTTTTTAAAGCGCTATTATTTTTAGCGGCAGGCTCCGTTATTATCGCGATGCATCATGAGCAAGATATTCGAAAAATGGGTAATCTTAAAAAATATATGCCAATCACCTATGTGACATGTTTGTTAGGATCTTTAGCATTAATTGGTACCCCATTTTTCTCTGGTTTTTACTCCAAAGAAGCTATTATTCTTGCTATAGAAAACTCACAATTAACTGCTGCTACCTATGCTTATTGGTGTGTTTTACTGGGTGTTTTTTTTACGGCTCTCTATTCTTTCCGAATGTTCTTTTTGGTTTTTCATACACAAGAAAGAATGGATGAGCATACCAGAGCACACTTGAAAGAACCTTCTATGGTGGTGTGGATTCCTTTAGTATTGTTGGCAATCCCTTCGGTATCTATTAGCTGGTTTATTGCACCACAAATTATTTCGGGAGAGTTTTTTAATGTAGCTATTCAGGTTGCCAAATCTCATGATGTGCTATCTTCGATTAGTGAAATGTATCAGCAACCTTTTGCTTTAGGATTACATGCTTTTATAACTCTACCATTCTGGCTTGCAGTATCGGGGGTTATCGTGGCTTACATTTTCACGGTTGCTCGACCTGCTTGGAGAGAACAGCTTAATTTAAAGCTCAATTTTATTAATCAGGTCCTTAGAGAAAATTATTATTTTGATAAATTGTATATGAATTATTTTGCAGCTGGCGGTGTTGCTGTTGGTAACAAATTTTGGAAATGGATTGATGCTGGTGTAATTGATAACTGGATCGTAAATGGTAGTGCTAAAACGGTAGCATCAATTTCTGGACAATTAAGAAAAATTCAAAGTGGATACTTATATCACTATGTACTAGTCATGGTCGTGGGACTTTTGGCATTTTTAGGTTGGATATATTGGCGGGCGTTGCATGGTACCGTTTAATTTTACCAACCAAATCATAGAAGGTTTTTAGTGTAACAATGATTGAAAAATTACCCTTGTTAAGTTTATCAATTTGGTTACCTGTGCTTACAGGTGTGCTAATGCTTTTTGTTACAGGCCAAAAGCACAAAAAAACTTCACATTGGATTGCTCTAATTGGTGCTGCGGCGACTTTTGCAATTAGTTTGTTGTTGTTATCTGAGTTTGATAGTAGTAGTTACTACATCCAATTTATTGAAGATAAAGTCTGGCTCAAGTCATTAGATATTCATTATGCCTTAGGTATTGATGGTTTTTCGTTACCCTTAATTGTACTGACTTCCTTAATGACTCTGATTGTGGTTATTTCCAGTTGGAATAATATCAAGTTCCGCGCCACTCATTATCTTGCAGGCTTTTTGATCATGGGGGGCCTGATGAATGGTGTTTTTGCAGCCACAGATTCAATTTTATTTTATGTTTTTTGGGAGGCAATGCTTGTTCCAATGTTTCTGATTATTGGGATCTGGGGAGGTGCGAACCGAGTTTATGCGAGTTTAAAATTCTTTATTTATACCTTTTTCGGTTCTGTATTTTTACTGATAGCGCTGATTTATTTAGCCAAACAAGCAGACAGTTTTGACATTTTTAATATGCAGCAAATGGTCATTGATTTAGAAGCTCAAAAGCTTATCTTTTTTGCTTTTTTGATTGCCTTTGCTGTTAAAATTCCCATGTGGCCTGTACATACTTGGTTACCAGATGCTCACGTACAAGCACCAACAGGCGGCTCAGTTATATTAGCTGCCATTATGTTAAAAATGGGAACTTATGGCTTTATTCGTTTCATGTTGCCTATTGTACCTGATGCATCGATGGCTTATGCCGGTATGATGATTGTTCTATCTTTGATTGCTATAGCATATATAGGTTTTGTGGCTTTGGCACAGGAAGATATGAAAAAGCTTGTCGCCTATTCGTCAATTGCTCACATGGGGTTTGTAACACTAGGTTTGTTTATTAGTTTTGCCTTACTAAAACAACAACAAGTTGATGCAGCTGTCATGGGGATCCAAGGTGCATTGGTGCAAACTATTTCTCACGGGTTTATTTCTGGTGCGTTATTTTTATGTATTGGAGTACTGTATGATCGAATGCATAGTCGGAATATTGCTGACTATGGTGGCGTTGTGAATACCATGCCTAAATTTGCTATGTTTTTCATGCTATTTGCGATGGCTAATGCTGGCCTACCTGGAACGTCAGGTTTTGTCGGCGAGTTTTTTGTCATTATTGCCAGTTTACAAGTGAGCTTTTGGATTGCCATTATTGCAGGATTAACTTTGGTTCTTGCGGCAGCTTATACTTTATGGATGTACAAACGAGTTATTTTTGGTGATATTGCTAACGATAAAGTTGCCTCGCTAAATGACCTCAATGGACGTGAGTTGAGTGTATTAATTATACTTGCTTTACTTGTTTTATTTTTTGGTTTGTATCCTTCACCGTTATTAGAAATTATGCAGCCAAGTGTTGAGCATTTTATTGATTGTAATTTGGTGTCTAAATTAACACCTGAAGGAATGTGTTCCTAATGAATGAGTCTATCAACTTTTCTTTAATCTATTCCGAAATATTTTTACTGACAGCTATTTGTTGCATTATGTTGGTTGATTTATTTCAACGAGATAGAGAGCGAAAACTGACTTTTACGTTAACTCAATTAACGTTAGTGACTTTAATTATTCTCGGATTTAACCAGCTAAACATGCCTCTGGCTATCGGTTTTTATCAACATTGGATTTTAGATACATTAGCAACTACGTTGAAGATAGCTATTTATATAATGACCTTTATAGCATTACTTTATGCGCGCCCATTTATTAGTCACCGGAACTTGATGCGGGGAGAGTATTATTTGCTCACACTGTTTTCAGTGTTAGGTATGATGATTATGGTTTCGTCTAATAGCTTTTTATTGGTTTATTTAGGTTTGGAATTGTTATCACTTTCTCTTTATGCACTGGTTGCTTTACAACGAGACTCTAAACTCGCATCTGAATCTGCCGTTAAATATTTTGTAATGGGAGGTTTAGCATCTGGTTTTATTTTATATGGGGTATCTCTCATCTATGGTGCAACTGGTAGCATAATTATTTCAGAGGTTTCACAATTTTATTCACAAAATCCTAGCAACTTAATCAGCCAGTTTGGCATGGTGTTTATCGTGATTGGGTTAGCATTTAAGTTTGGTGCTGTACCTTTTCATATGTGGTTACCAGATGTCTATCATGGCTCCCCAAGTTCAATCACGGCTTATATTTCCAGCGTCCCTAAAATTGCAGTATTTGGTATTGCTGTAAGAATTCTCATGGTTGCGTTTGGACAATCAATTGGAGACTGGTCAGGGCTGATTTTGATTGTTGCTTTATTATCGATTATCGTCGGTAATGTGGTTGCTGTTGTACAAAGCAATTTGAAACGAATGTTAGGTTATTCTGCAATTGCACATATTGGTTATTTTCTATTAGGTTTAGTTCCAGCAACAGATGCAAGTTTTTCTGCGGCAATGTTTTATATTATAGTTTATGCACTGATGACTTTAGCGGGATTTGGTATTGTTATTTTTATGAGTGTTGCTGAAAAAGATTATCAAAATGTGAGTGATTTACGCGGTCTTGGCCGGTACCATCCTTGGTATGGGTTAATGTTTACCGTGGTTATGATTTCGATGGCAGGTATTCCACCTTTTATTGGCTTTTGGCCAAAATTAGAAATATTCAGACAGCTTGTTTTAAATGGTTATGTTTTTGAAGCGGTTATTGCCATTGCTTTTTCAGTGGTTGGTCTGTTTTATTATTTAAAAGTGGTAAAAGAAATGTTTTTCTCCGAGGTTGAAGAGAGTCCTGAGATCACTGAGAGCCGATCATTAAAAGTAGCACTTAGTTTTAATTGTATTTTATTAGTTTTGATTGGGTTAATGCCTGACTCAATTTATGATTATTGCTTAACAGCATTTAACATTATAAGTTAATAATAATTATTTTAAGGGATGTATATGGATTGGGTTCGTGAGCAAATACAAACTTATTTGCCTTTTATTTCAGACAACCGATTAGTTCAAGCAGCATTAATTTTTTTGGTCGCCGCGTTAATATCACGATTAGTGCGTTGGGCTATTCAACGCATTCAGGTTCACGCGGCAGAAAAAACAGTCAATCCGCTCGATGACTATATGTTTGGCATACTTGTTAAGCCAATTAGTATCACTATTTTATTAATCGGCATATACATGTCTGTCGCGCATTCTCAACTAATCCAAGAAAAGCTACCCGTATTAGAGTCTATCCTGCTTACTATTGGTGTCTTTTTTTGGTTAAGATGTATTATTAATGGTGCTAGATTTACGCTACGTCATTTCAGTGGAGATAGCTCTAAAGTTAAAGTGGTACAGCAGCACACGTTGCCATTATTTGAAAATATGGCTGTTATTTTATTCTATGGTGCTGCAATTTATTTTATTTTTATTGCGTGGGATATCGACGTTTCCGCTTGGATTGCATCGGCAGGTATTTTAGGTTTAGCATTAAGTTTTGCGGCAAAAGATACCTTAGCTAATTTGTTTGCGGGAGTTTTCATTCTCGCAGATACCCCCTATAAAATTGGCGATTTTATCGTTCTTGATAGTGGAGAGCGGGGTAAGGTTACACATATTGGTATCCGTAGCACACGTATTCTCACGCGTTCAGATGTTGAAATAACGATTCCTAATGCGATTATGGGAAATACTAAAATCATTAATGAAACGGCTGGTCCTTCAAGTAAGTATCGTATTCGGATTCAGATTGGGGTGGCCTATGGTAGTGATATTAGTCAAGTAAGAGCGGCCCTAATGAAAGCCGTTGAAACGGAAAAACAAGTTGAATCAGATCCTGAACCGCGAGTTAGATTTCGAACTTTTGGGGATTCAAGTTTAAACTTTGAATTACTATGTTGGGTTAATGAACCCGTTCTACGAGGCGCTGTCAGTGATAGATTAAATGAAGCGGTCTACAATGAGTTGAACCAACAAGCAATAGAAATACCTTTCCCACAAAGAGTGGTGACAATGAAACAAGCACCAGTTGAAAAGTAGTTTTCTACTGGTGCTAATTCGAAGTTTTGTTTTTAATTGCTTTTAGTTTTGGCTAGCTCTAACGCTTGAGCATGATCTAATGGATCTGAAAATAGATAGCCTTGCCCAAACTGACATCCAGCCTCAATTAAAAACTGCTTTTGTGCAATATATTCAATACCTTTAGCTGAAGTGGTTTTCCCTAGCTTTTCCATTGTTTGAATAATTGATTTAAGCAGTATGTCGTTGTTTGTATCTTGTTCTATATTACGAATAAAATTGCGCTCTAATTTAATCATGTTAACTGGTAAGTGTTTTAAATGATTAATTGGAGTGCTACCTGAGCCAAAGTCATCTAAAGTAACATTCAAACCTTTTTGTTGTAAGGCATTAATAAACTCTAAATTACGAGTGAGATCTTCAGCAAACTGACGTTCATTGACTTCAATTTGAACAGATAAGGGAGACAATTTTTTTTCTGCTAATTTTTCAGATAAATATTGAGGTGAGCCAATATGCTGACAATATTTAGGATTAAGGTTAATGGAAAAAACGCTATTAATGCCTTGTTTTTTCCATTCCGCTAAAGTTTCAAGTGAAGACTCTATGAGCCATTCTGTCATTTTTTCAATAATACCGATTTCTTCAGCCATTTTAATAAATTGGGAAGGATATATAATGTTTCCATCTTGGGTTTTCCAACGGACAAAAACTTCAAAACCACTGAGTAAGTCATTTGCTAGTTGAAACTTTGGTTGGAATACTAAATAAAACTCTTCTTTTTCAAGCGCCATTTGTAAAGAGGATCGCATTGCCAAGCGATCCATTGCGCGCTGGTTAATTTCTCGATGATAGAAATTAATACGATTAGTACCAGCAGAACGAGCTATCAGCATTGCTTGGCTGGCACATTCAATTAAATTGGTAGCACTTTTGGCATCATGAGGGAAATAGGCAACACCTGCGCTTGCAGTAAGATTTATTTCAGTGTTGTTGACTACTTGAGTTCGAGACAGTTCTTTAAATATCTGACTAACTTTAAATGCAATATTTTCCAAACGATCAACATTCTCAAAAATGATATTGAATTTGTCTTTGTCTAGTCGAGCAAGGGTATCATCTTTGTTAAGAATTTGACTCATGCGCTTACTGCAAGTCACCAATATTTCTCTCGCGGCACTTTTCCCCAATGTTTGGCTATAAAAATCAAATTTATCGAGATCTAAATAAACTAATACTACTGACGATTCATGTAAACGCGCATGAGTGATGGCATGAGAAAGTCTATCTCTTGCTAATATTTGATTAGGAAGCCCTGTTAAATCATCATAGTATGAACTCTGTACACTACTTTGTAAGCGCTCATTCAATGAGCTGATATCTGTCATAATCAGTACAAAGTGTTGTTCGTTATTTCCGGTGTTAAAGGCGTCTATCCGAATATCTACAGGGTAACTTGCTCCGCCCGATATAGGCATGCTAGCTTCTCCTTGCCAACATAAATTTTTTCTTAATTGCTTTTCTAATTCACTGGCGATTTCAGAGCTTAATCTTTTTCTTGCTAACTGGATTAAATCTTTTCCTATTAATTGATGAGAGGGAAAGCCAGTCAAATTTTGATAAGCATGATTAACTGAAATGATTTCTAATTTGCTGTTCATTATAAACATAATGTCGCGAGCATTCCCAAAAGCTTCTTGAAATAGGTTGAGTTGTTTTTGGGAATTTTTTTCTTCGCTTATATCTTCCCATGTACCTATTATTGCTGATGGTTTTCCTGAGGCAAAACGAGTAGTGACTTCACCTTGAATATGACACCAAATCCATTGCTCGAAGAGGTAAAGCTGAAACTCAACTGAAAATGAACTGTGTTTCCCATTCAGAATTTTTAGCCAATGTTTTTTTACATTCTGTATGTGATCTGGGTGAACATAGGTTTGATACTGCGATAAAGTGATAATGAGTTTCTCATTGTTGGGTAACAACATGCTGATCGTAGAATGCATAAGACTTTCATTCTGCATTTGCCAATCCCAGAGCCCCCTATCTTCACTAATAAGCGCTTTTTCCAAACGTATTTCTTTTTCTTTCAGTTGTTTATTATGGCCCAGCAGTTGCTTTTGAAATAAGTTTTTCTGATAGAGATAAATCAATATCACAATAATGATAAAAGAATAGATTAATAACGTTAAATTAAAGTGTGAGGTTCCTTGCTTAACTACTGTAAATGGTAGTTGAGTTATATTTTCAAAGTCTGCTAAGTTACTAATGAATGGCCTTATATTGAGCTGATAATTGCCTTCAGGAAGGTTCGCTAAAACGATATCATTTTTGCTTGAAATTTTGGGTTGTGTAGGATGGGTTCCTGTAAGCCAATATTGATATTGCCATCTTTCCGGAGTGAGATAGTCTAAAACAGAGACATTAACAATCATAAGATGATTGGTTTCATTTAAAGTAATGGCTTTTTCCTTCCAGCTTATACCGCTAGCTAACTCTTGTTTGTCTTGAATAGTTACACTGGTAATTGTCGCATTGGTTTCGGGATCTGGAGCAGGGAGTGTATCCGGTGAAAATAATAAAATGCCATTAGCCCCTCCCAGTATATACTCATTATTTTGTGTAATTAAACTTGCTCCTTCATTAAATTCATTGACAGGTAACCCATCAAATACATTAAAATTAATAAATTGATGTGTTGATAAGTTTATTTGCACAAGTCCGGTATGAGTACTTGCCCACAAAGCGTCTTTTTGCGGTAACAATGTGTGTACAATATTATCAGGAAAGCCATTTTTACGGTTAAAGTGTTTTATTATTCGATTATCCTGACTAGCTAAGTCTGCTAAGTAAAGTCCTTTTCCATTAAATGAAATCCATAAATGATTCTTATCTAAATAAATATCTGTCAAGGATAAGTTTTGATCAATATTAGCATGCTCAAACCGGACAACTGTTTTCTTTGTTTGGGTTCTTATATCAAAAGTTTCAAGTTTAGTAGGATAGCCTATCCATAATTTTTCTGACTCATATCGGATAAAAGTTGATTCAATGGAATCATTACTTCTTAGTAGTTTGGGAACTTGTTCAAACTCTAAGTTTTTAGGGTTAAAACGTATTGGGCCGTTGCCACTTGCAATCCAGATATCATCATCAGGAGTTTTAGTCATAGAGTAAATAAAAAATTTCTTTTTTGAATGCTTAGTGTAAGGAGAAAAAACCTGATAACTCTTATTGGATTTATTGAACCTGATTAGACCATTATCCGTACCTAACCATAAGTATTCATTATCGGGTAAGATGAATAATATGCGCTCTGAATAAGAAGTTGTACTCTCTTGTTTTTGTTCGCGAGTAAGAAAATAGTCA
>JAUIHB010000360.1 GCA_030432465.1 Gammaproteobacteria bacterium | reverse complement strand
AATTCAATCTTCTCCGCTACTGCAGAACTAAAAGCATATTTAAAATTCCCCGACTTCACCGAACTCCAACAGTGAATCATTTTTTTATCATTAAACCTAACTAAGCAGTAATCTCCAACAAAAGCAGCATTCCATTGAATATTTATCGTTGAAAAACATTCACGGCCTTTATGCAAAGCCACACACTTTTTAGGCATCGCTTGAAGAGAGTTAACTAAATGGGAGGAAGTTTCCGTAGCTAAAGCACTCACAGGGAAATACAATACGAAAACAATAAAGTAATGTATAACTCCCTTAAAAAACATAGGCAAATCCTAGAATGACCGCTAAATCATAATTTTTTGTCACTAATGGACTTTTGGTAAGATTATCGGACAACCAACTGTAACTAAAACCTGATTCAAAAACCCAGCTTTCTGATATAGGATATTCAGCGGAAAGTTCAAGACTGACGATGTAAGAGGCTCCTGTATTATAAGGTTGCCACTGATTAACTATTTCATGATCTTCCAATCCAATGTAAAAATTTGTCGTCTGACTTGAAAACCATGTATGTCCAACACCATAGACAAAATCCCAGTTACCATAACTCATAACTTTGCTCAGGTAAGAGTCAAAAATATACCCTTCATGTTGACTTGATACATCTTTTACAACTTCAATAGAGAAATACTGATCACCAAATAATCGGCTATAACGAACTCCCAAACCAAAATCTTCTTCTCTGCTACCTATATTTCTCAAAGCAGGAATTTGCCTATCATCCTTGTCTAATCGAGGAAATTCTGGGGTGTAACTACCCGCTATAATATCCCATGCAACCTTCTCATCTTGCCATAGGTGATATCCCAAATACACTCGACCGAGTAATCCCCCCCCTCGATTTTTATTGCTTGAATCCATAAAGAAATCTTCATATTCAAAATCCAAAGCTAAATTAATCAAAGCACCATTTTCAACATCATCATTACCGTAAAATGCTCGACTTTGAGAGTATCCACCCATCAGCAATTTAAAGCGATAAAAATTATCCGACTCAACATTATTAATTTGTGACTCTTTTGTTGAAAGAGCCGTTCGGGCCAGAAGTTTTGTCGAGAAAAAAGCATTAATCAACAAAGTGAGAGCTAGCCAGAGACAAAAATGTTTCAACATTATGAGTTAACCTTTTTACTTCAAAAACAGTAAGCAACTTATCGTACCAAGACAAACACTACAAATGGTGCTTAAAGTGTGATCAAATTGTCAGAAACTGTAGCTCTGAGTAATAACTTATTGAAAACAATAACCCAGACCTATTTGCTTGCATGATAACCATTAAAAATGTAACTTAAAACCAATAGCCGGAAATGCTCCTATCCCTTTTTCCTCTGCAATTTTATAATTATCCAAAGATTCATCACCATCGGGGGCATAATAATAACCTTCAATATTATCGTGCGCTAATGCATTGATAATAGCGAAAGTCCAAGCTGCATCTAATCCCCATAATTCGTATTGATATTCAGCCTGCAAGTCTAAACGATGATACAAAGGTAACTCTTTCGAGTTTAACTCTCCATAAATAGGTAGATAATAGCCAGGGTAATTTTCATTATCCCGTAATCCAATTATTGGAGTGTATTTTTGGCCACTACGCAAAGTTAACCTTGCACCAAAGTTCCAGCGCTCATTCAAATCATAATTAGCAACCATATTAAAGATCAGTGGTGTATCTAAATAATACTCTCTGGTTTCATTAGTCAGTTCATTGGTACGTTCAGACTGTGACCAACTTAAAGACGCCCAAGCATACCATCCGTCGCTTTTGTCTTTTTCCAGCAATAACTCAATACCATGCGCCTCACCAGACATATCATTACTATAATGAGATTCGAAATCCGGATGTCCCTCAGGAAGCGCAAGTGCCAATTTACTCATTGATTTTTGATAAACATCAATACCGATTTTCCATACCGATAAAAAATCATAACTCGCACCGATAGAAAAATGATTCGCTAATGGCGATTTTAATTCAGGGTTTCCAAGTTTACGAATAGCGGTATCAGCATCGGGAAAACGCGCATATTGACCTGCTTTACTATTCAAAACCAGAGCATCACTCACTTGCCAGGTCAATTTGGCACGCGGCATAATATGCTTTTCATCGGTGTAATCATTAGATTCGGCACGGATCCCAAAATCAACACCTATTTCGGATGAGATCTTCCATAAATTTGACAGATATAGTGCGCTGGTCGTTTGTTTTAATTGAGCAGCATCATTCGTTCGTTCTCCACGCTGCTGGTTACAATCTTGTTGATGATCAGTACAAAAATACGGAATCAAGTCATAACGGTACGTAAAATCAAATTCTCGTATTTCTGCACCAACAGTCAATTTGTGGTCGTTAAACCAGTTATTTTGATAGTACCCTCGAAAAAAATTTTCTCGATAGCTGGAACTAACAAACTGCTCTTCACCATAACGAATCACCTCACTATCATCCAATTGCGAAATAGCTAAACTAAGATAACCGCCATTATCATGAAAATACTCCCAACGCATGCCAATACTATCAAAATCTTGATCAACATAAATATCACCAATAATCTCAGGATTAGCTCTGCCTTCTTCAGATTCGTCAGAAATATTCGCTTGAATATAATCACTCGCCCCAGTAGCTGACACTGTAAATTTTTGTTGTTCACCAATTAACCATTGATATTTAATTTGGTAATCATCTGACTGAGGTGCTTCATATATAGTGATCCCATCCTCTTCTTCATCTTCATTCAGATACAAATGAATTAAGCTTTTACGGTAAGAAGCATAAAATGCCTGATTTTCAGTCAAGCCAGTTTCCACTAAAAGACCTGTTTGCAACATACTCCAGTCAAAAGTCCCGGCAAAATCTTGATTACGAGGATCACGCAATGACACATCAATCACGCCTCCCGTAGCCTCACCAAACTCAGCCCCAAATGCCGCAGGAAATAACTCAAAGCGTTGAACTAAATTTTCATTAAAAATACTTGGGCCAAAACTATGAAAAATATATCCCGCGGGCATAAAGTCGATATAATAAGCATTATCATCAGGAGAAGAGCCTCTGATAGCTGGCTCACCACCAAAATCCCCACCCGCCATAACAACTCCCGGTAAACTATATACCGCAGCAAGTGGATCACCCGCGATACCGGGAACCTTCAATAGCTTTTTAGTATCATCTTCAACTTCGGTATTAGCACGGTTGCGTTGGCCAATCACTTGAATCGTATGCTCGTCTTTCGAGTGACTATTGTCATTATTTTCTTGCAAAGAGGATTGGCTGGAACTAGTTTCGATAAGGTTAACCTTACCATTTTCAATACTCTCCAGTTCAGATATGTCATTAATTGCGACTCGCTCAGCAGCCTGATTAGCTTTTGAAACTCTACTCTCCGCAGTCGCATTTTTTGCCAAGCCCCCAGTAGACAGACAAAATAAACCCGAAAAATAGATAATATTAGACAATTTCATTAAACTTTCCTTAGAATAAAAACTGTGGCTATTTTGCAGATTAAACATCCAACAATCTGTATGGGATTTGTGTCGTATATGTAGTCATTTGTATTATAAAAGTCAGGTGTCAGGTTTATATAAGCATATTTCTTCAGTTCCACCAGGTAAGGTAATCATTTT
>JAUIHB010000359.1 GCA_030432465.1 Gammaproteobacteria bacterium | reverse complement strand
TTAGGTGAAACTCAACGTCTAAAAGTTAGGGTATCACAGTTTATTGAACGATTAGAGCTTCAAATTAAGCAAGTATTACGTAATGAAGCTGTCATGAATAATCAATCGAGTGTGGATTCCGCGGCAACGGCAAAGTTAATTACATCCGTTATTGAAGGGCGAGTGCAGCAGTATGTTCGCTCCAGTTTTAATAATGAGCCTACATTAAATTGGGATACGCAGTGGAAGCTGCTTTCTCAAGGAATTGCTTGAACTTTGCATTCAAGCCCTTTATTTAAAGTGATTAAATAATATCTTTAGTAACGTCGCATCGATTGAGTTTGTCTAAACTTAATCGATGCGGCGTTTTACTGTTTTAAGAAAATTGGCTCGAAGGTTTTTAACAATATCGCCTCTGCATAAAGCCGCTCCTTTTTCTGTATCACTACAGGTTACCTCAAAAACAATTTGCTCTTCGTTACCTTTGCTTGGTAGTCGAGAAAAAGATAACCCTAGATCTAAATCTTCTTCCGGACGACTGGTTACAATCAATGCATTGGTAATGATTTCAATTTGTCCAGATGCGTTATCTTTTGCGTAAATTTGCGCAACCTGCCAAGCTTTATTGCAAATATTTCTATTCGGACAATCATAAGTGACTGCTTTTGAACCATCATTTCTAGAGTCCTGTTTTTTAATTGTTTTTCTTAGTGACTCAAGCTCTTTATAGCGTATGATATCTTTTTCATAACGATCAGCAACAGTAACTTTTTCTTTCTCTAATAACTCTGAATTGATCACATTGTCCTTAATTTGTGCTCGGGTAGTTTTCATATCCTCGGTTAGCAACTTGGGTATAGGCTGACTTAATCTTTCGTGCGTTGCTGCTTGCCGTTGTTGATCTTCAAGTTGTAATTTTAATAAATCAGATTTGCTGGCCTGTATTTTTATTCGTTGTTCGAGCGCTAATAACTGCGCGTCTCTGTTGCGAATGATGTCACCAATTGAACTGAATTGCCTAAGTAACTCGGCATCATCCCGAATACGTCTTCTTAGTGCTAATTCTTCCTGTTTCTTTTCAAGTTCTTTCAGACGCTCTTTTTCAGTTTCTGCTAATGTTTTTCCTGGAGGAACTTGCTCAATAAGCTGGCCGGTTTCTGATATGACATCATACCCGTTAGCTATCATTTCATTGGAGACTTGATCTTTAACAATGACATTTCCTTCGTTATTTTTAAAACGATAGAACTGCTTTGCAAATATACTGTGAGAACACAATAATATTATAGTAATGAAAAATGAATGAAAAAAACGTTTCATAGTTAACTCTAAATCTGATGGTAAAGATAAATCATAATTTGATGTTGCTAAACCATTTATTTTTAAATTACAACTTTCGTTAATCAGTCAAATTTGTGAAACATAACTGATTTTAACTGAGTTCCATAGGCTCTAAATACCAAATTGGTCTCGATAACTTTTTACTGCAGAAACATACTGAGCAAGTTCGGTGCTTGTACTTAAATAATTTTGTAAATCATTAAGTGTGATAATAGCATAAACAGGTAGATCATATTCTTGTTCGACCTCTTGAATCGCTGAAAGCTCTCCTTTGCCTTTCTCTTGTCTATCGAGTGCAATTAATACACCTGCTGGCTTTGCGCCAGCAGCGGAAATAATTTCAATGGATTCTCGTATTGCAGTCCCTGCGGTGATGACATCATCGACAATTAGTACATTACCTTGTAGCGGAGCCCCAACCAAGCTACCACCTTCACCATGAGTTTTGGCTTCTTTACGATTGAAACAAAAAGCTATATTGCGCTCGTGATTTCTGGCTAATGATATAGCGGTGGTTGCTGCTAACGGTATACCTTTATAAGCAGGCCCAAATAGCATGTCGAATTTTGCATTAGCTGAGATCAATGTATTTGCATAGCAATCACCTAAAATAGCGAGATCTTGACCGTGATCAAAATGCCCAGCATTAAAAAAATAAGGGCTGGTACGTCCGGATTTAAGTGTAAACTCACCAAACTTTAAGGCTTGGCGTCGTATTGCTAACTCGATAAAGGCATCTTTTGTCGTGTTCATAAATTAATGATCATTTCTACAATTGAATTAAGTTTAACTGGTTTAGAGTCAAGCAACAAATTATGCTGCTTTACGCGTTCACAAAATGGATAATTATCTGCGACCCATTCGGTTTGGTCAATATGCTTGAATTAGTAACGCAATTGGTACCACCAGCTACCAACAATTTCATTCAACACCAGATTACTTTGATTTAGTGCTTTAGCGCTAGGTAAATATTGTAACCATCCTAGTTCATCATTGGTATGACCTAAAAATGCTGTAGGAGCCTGAATAACCAACAAATCATGCTGTTCAAAGGCTTGGGTTGCACGTTGCATATGCCAAGCGCTGGTAACCAGTAGTATTTGTTTTATATCATATTGTTTTAGAATTTCAGCAGAATAGAGAGCATTCTGCGCAGTATTTTTGCTTTTGGCTTCAATCCATTTAGGGGGAGTGGCGTAATAGGCCATAATATCTTGGTTCATCAGGACAGCTTCTGCTGTAGCCTCATTTAAGACACTACCGCCAGATAGTAGAATGGGCAAATCAGTGCGTTTGGCAAGCCAGCTGGCGTATTTTAAGCGTTGTAAGGTTGTGCTGTTAACTGTGTCAATGGCTCCGTATTCAGGTGCTTTAGGTAAGCGTCCACCAGAAAGAACGACGATAGCCGTGTCTTGTATTTCTTGATTATCAAATTGTTTTAAGAACTGGCTGGTCACCGCTGTGGCTGGTTCTATATTTTTTATTAGTTCATTCGCAACTTTTGGGAGGCTGAGTATGAATAAACTTATTGTACTCAGAAGAATTAAAGTGAAGGCAACTTTGGGCGATGACTTTAAAAATATGAGTCCAATAATTAAGCAAAGCAAATTAATTCCTGGTGGAAATAGTAGTGCTTTGGCTATATAGCTGACGATAACTTCCCAACTCATAAGTTTTCTACTAATCGATGCGTTTTACTTTGGCTATTGGACGGAATCCTTCCACTCTTATTGTATAAGAGCCAAAAATTGCTTCACTGACTTCTACTTTTGGGGAGTCTAATCTTGTATATCCCTTGGTTCGACTTACAACTTCCCATTTTTGACCATTACTAAGTTCTAATATTTGACCGTGCACCCAACCTTTAAATTCTCCCACTAGAGTCGACTGTATACTGATTGGGTTATCGGCATCTTTAGGTTTTCCAAAGTTTTTTGCTGTGGCGTGTTCCTTGGGAGGGATTCTTACTTTTTCTGCTGGTATTACAACTTCGGTAGGCTTTTCTTCTATATCTTTTACTATTGATGACTGATTGAGTTTTTCAGCAAACTCATCAAAACAAGCTAGTCGTTCACTGTCTTTTTTTATTTCACTACAAGTACTTATGATTTTTTGGAAGTGTGTTTGAGCATTTGAAGCTACAGATTTCGAAGTGATAAATATAACCGAGGTAGTCAGTAATAATAAAATTAGTTTCATAACATTTAACTCTGAATATAGTTGAAAATGATTAAGTGTTTTTAGGGTACATTGAGGCGAATAAAATTCCCAACTCAAATAATAGCCACATTGGTATTGCGAGTAATATTTGCGAAATCACATCCGGTGGAGTTAGCAACATGCCAATTACAAAG
>JAUIHB010000029.1 GCA_030432465.1 Gammaproteobacteria bacterium | reverse complement strand
AAAGAGAGATCAGTACTCAAGAATTAGTGGGTGAATTGTTTGCAAAAACGGGGCATATTCAAGAAGCTCTTGTGTTAGCTTTTAATCCACCTCCTATTTTTGGTTTAGGTAATACAGGCGGTTTTGAGTTTTATCTGCAAAATCGTGGTGATGGTGGTGTTGAAAAATTACAACAAGGTATGCAACAGTTAATGGGAGCTGCACAACAAAGTCCTATTTTAGCCAGCGTACAAACTTTATGGCGACCAAACTCACCGCAGCTTAATGTTGATATTGATCGGGAACAAGCTCGCGCGATGGGGATCCCGATTAATGAAGCGTTTACTGCGTTGGCTGGGACTTTAGGGACTTATTATGTAAACGACTTTAATAAGTTTGGTCGTGCATGGCAGGTCATTATGTCAGCGGAACCGGACTTTAGAATGACACCACAGGATATCGGTCGCATTTATGTGAAAAGTAGCCAAGGTAAAATGGTGCCAATTTCTGCGTTTGCAGATATTCAGTACAGTACAGGGCCTGATAGCTTGGATCGTTATAATAACTTACCCGCGGTAAAACTTTTAGGTAATGCCGCGCCAGGTTATAGTTCCGGTCAAGCTATTGCTGAAGTTGAGCGTATTGCTAATCAGGTTTTGTCACCTGACATGAGTTATGACTGGACAGGTACGGCTTTTCAGGAAAAAAGAAGTTCAGGAACCACAGGACTTGCTTTGATCATGGCAACCATTATGGTGTTCTTGATTTTAGCAGCGCTTTATGAAAAGTGGTCATTGCCTTTATCGGTATTATTAGCCTTACCATTTGGAACTTTTGGTGCGTTGATTGCCATTTGGATCGCAAACTTAACCAATGATGTTTATTTTCAAATTGGTTTGATTACATTGTTGGGGTTAGCGAGTAAAAATGCGATCTTGATTGTTGAATATGCACTTATGAAAATGCAACATGGTTGGTCGGCAAGTACTGCAAGTTTAGAAGCGGCGCGTTTAAGGTTTCGACCAATTATTATGACTTCTCTGGCTTTTATTTTAGGTGTTGTTCCTTTAGCTTTTAGTTCTGGTGCAGGAGCAGGGGCAAGACATAGTGTGGGTACAGGTGTTATGGGAGGAATGATGGCGGCAACATTTTTAGCTGTGTTCTTCGTACCTTTATTTTTCTTTTGGCTTTCCGAAAGAAAGATCAGAGAGAAAAGAAGTAGTCAGGAATTAAATGAAGAAATTGCAGAACATCATAAACAGGAGAAAGTAGAAACAGATGAGAATCTTGCTTAAGCATTAATTTTCATTGATTTGTTTCTATTCTATTGATAGAAAAGTCGGTTTTTATCGGCTTTTTTATTAGCCGAAATAAACGTCTCTGAATATTTTTAAAATGTTATAAACTGAATATGAGTTACTGGAAAGTCGTTATGATGCATTTCCCTTGATTTTTTGAGCAATACATTGCCTCATCAGCTTCTTTAAGAATATCTTGTGGTTTTTTATTCGGCTTTGGTAAAACGCTTATACCGATACTGGCAGAGATTTTTATAGAAATATTATCAATCAGCACTGGTGCTCCAATAGTCTCTTTTAGTTTAGAGGCGATTTGTGATGCATGATCGATTGCTATCGTTTCGTCCTGACCTATCATGGATATATTATCCAATGATACTGTTGGTATCTGTTGTAAAATATAGATCAGTATCACCAAAAGCTTCAATGTCTTGCCCTTCTTTGGAAATGATCATCGCAAGTAAGGGGAGTGTATCCAGCACGGATAGCACTGTTTTTAAACTTTCAGAAATATCTGAGCCGATTAATTTGGATAGCCCAGCTTTATGATCGGTCATTAGAACATTTCACAATAGGCAACTAATAGTATTTACTAAAAGTGCTTTAGTATACTCGAAACTATTATATAAAAAATAACCTTTATAGACACAAGCATGTCTAAATTATATCTATTTATCGTTTAAAAAAATAACCAGACTTGTTTTTTTATCATAATTATTGGCTGATTAATATTAGCTTGCCTGTTTTGGGGTCGCGATACACTTGACCCAGTGACTCAAATCCTTCTCCAGCTTTATTTTTTTGTTGAATTTTTTCAGGAACTTGAGGAAGTTCATCTCCTAAAGAAATATTGGTTACGCTAGTGGATTGAGTTGATTGAAAACGTTGTTGTAAGTCCGGACTAATAGCAACTAATGCTGCAATTAGTCCGCAACAAAAAACTAAGATGATATCAACTAAATTAGTTAGTGGAGTAAGAGGATCTTCTTCACCATCGAAAAAATCGCTATGCCGCCATTTATCCATTCTCTGTGATTCCTGAATTTTTTAAGTGAAATTTTTGTGAAACTTTATTTGAGGGCAAGCTTTCTAAATTAGAAAAATAAAACTTTTGTTTTTCCAATTGATGTAAGGTGTGATCATACCAACGCCTTCGCATACGAGCTAAAACAAAACCAATAATACCGATAAGTAAGCCAATAATTGTTGTATCAAATGCGACAGTGATCGCTGTTGTTAAAATGCTCAATTCACCATCACCTAATGCAGCAAGACCTGGGCCCAGCGGTATAAGTGTCCCCATCAAACCTAACATTGGTGCGATACGGGTGATAAAATCTGAACGCTCTATACGTTTTTTTCCTTCAATTTTGAGTTGTTCAGCTGCTAGAGTTAAAGAGTTTTCTTGTGCTTTTTCCAAAGAGTTCTTCATATATTGTGGCAAAGTAAAAAATCGTTCGGCAAAAGCAATGCCGACTTCATAAAGTGCAAGTAACCCCAGAAATAGTAATCCCCAAACAACGGGCTCAAGCAGAAAACTTGTTATTTGATGAAGTATTCCCATTGCATATGATGACAGCATTAGCTTTTCCTCGTGATAGTACGAACAAATCCAAGCACAATTATAAAAATGGTTATTAAGAGTAAATAAAACATTAAATTATTTTGTGTTTGTTGTGAATTTGAGTGATTTTTTCTCTCAGTGCTTGAAGAAATATTTTTGTCTGGTCTGTGATTATTTTCTAATGGCTGATTAACGCTAATTTCTTGAACATGTTTTACTTGAGGCTCACTGGCTTTAGGGGGTAAGCGACTTTGGTCAAGCTTTTGGTTTAAATTACGTTGTTGCTCTTGGGTTAAGAAAGGTTGAATAAATTCGTAAATTGAATGGTTTGCATGCGTGTGGCCACTTCCCGGAATACCATGTTCAATAATGTTATTAGTAAATTGCTGAGCTAATTGTTTTCGAGTTTCTTCATCGGCTTGCCAGAAATTTTTTTCAATAGCTACCAACATAACAGCCAAAATATTTGTTTGTACATAGCGATTATGATCCTTACTCAAAAAATCATCTAATGCTAACTGGTGACTATCATCAATGTAAACTGACTTTACTTCTTGCCAAACCCAGTCGTTTATAATTTCTGGGCTGGTTACCTGCCATCCCCAGAGATATTCAATAAACTCACTTCCCATTGTCCGTGCACCTGCATAATCTTGTTGCATGAGTGGCTTTATCCATTGAGGATTTAAGAAACGACTACGTAGTTCAGATAATAATGCTTTATTTAATGGCTCCATTTTTATTTGTTGGGCATTAGCATGATTAATAACCTGACTTTTAGGTTGCTTTCCGGTGACTGTTTCAATGGCCAAATTTAAACCGCCCAGATAATCAAATGCATCATTGTTATCCATTAATCCGTAAAGATGACTCGCACGACCAAGAAAGGTTGTTTCTACTTTAGATAGCTGCTGTTTAAAAAGTGTTTGTGCAGACTCTCCATGAATATTATTTGCATAAACATGTCCCATTCGTTTTAAATAAATCTGGCCAATTTCTTTACGCTCCTGCCAACTACCTGAGCGTTCAACAATTCTATTCACTCCAGCGCCATAAGAGCCCGGAGCACTTCCAAAAATTCTTAAACTTGCCTGCCGTCCAATAATTTCAGGAGTTGCATTGGGCATCTGCTGCAATAACTCTCGGGCTTCATTTACCCAGTTAGCAGCAACCATATTTTTAGTTAATGGGTCATTCCCACCTTTTTTCCATTCTGCTAGCGGTTCTAAAGCAGCATGCAGAGCAACTGTCAGGGCAGGATATTTTTGTTTAATTAAATCACTGCTGGCATCGAGTGCAAGTAGGGTAGCTTTATCAAGTAATTTAATATGTTCGCCATATAGATCACGAAACAATCCTGAAGTGGTAAAAACAACATCCATTCTTGTAGGTGTTTTTTCGCTTAGAGGTAGACGCTTTAATCCTTTAATAATACCTCGACTATTCCACTGTGGTTCGACTCCGAGTAAACTCATACCAAAGGCAATCATTGCGCCTTCATCGCGAACTGCATCAGAGGCCCATAAAATGATGGCTTGTTTATTTTTTTCTTTGGGGGTTAAAGTGCTATCAGTTTGTGGTTGATTTCGTGCTTTTTCAGCAAGCATTTTTCCTATATTGAAACCAACCTTAGTCGGTAATAAACTGCCATTTAAAGCATAAAAATTTCGACCAGTCGGTAGGGCATCATTGGTTCTTATTGGATCATTTCCTTTGCCCGGCGGAACAAATCGACCATTAAGTGCATTCAATAGCGAATTAATTTCAGCTTTTGGTGATTTAACTAAATTGGCTCGCCATTTCTGCTGAATTGGTTGTGAGTCTGCCATTGATTTAAGCATAGTTTCAACGGCTTGGTTACTCCAGTTTTTTCCAAAAACATGAAGTCCGAGAGGCATAAATTTTTCTTGGATATTCGTCAGATAATGACCAACTTCATGAAGTAAAAAATCGTCATCTATTTGTTCAAAACCGACGCCTCTGACTTTTAGTTCTTCATCCATACTAGCAATCAGTTCTTCCCGCAAATTTAGTACGTCTATTTGATGACGTAAAGATTTTATTGCTAAAGCTCGTGTATTGTCATCACTTGCAGCTTCTGCACTTTCTATTAATTGACGTAATTCTAATAGATCATCATAAAGCTCTGTAGCTGCTAACGGCGGAGTTAAGTGATCAACTATTACTGCTAAACCTCGACGTTTGGCTTGAATACCTTCTCCTACTCCATCCACGATGTAGGGATAGATACTTGGGAGCTTCCCCAGCAACAGTGAGGGATAATCTTCTGCTGATAGTCCTACACTTTTCTTAGGTAAAAACTCATAAGTAGAATGTCTTCCAAGGTGAATCAGGGCGTCTGCTTTAAACTCGTTTGCAAGGTATTGATAAAAAGCTAAATATTGATGAGGAGGAGGAAAGGACATATTGGCATGCAATAATTCCTCATGAATTTCCCAGCCTCTAGGAGGTTGAGGGCCTATAAATATATTTCCAAACTGTAAGCCGGGCAGTAAAATATTGTTTTGCCAAACCATCACCTCTCCAGGAATTTCTCCCCAACCTTTAATGCCTTCAATTTTCATACTGAGTAAGGCATTTAAAAGTTGCTCGCTAGTAGACCAATTGAGCGTTGTAGCCGTTTGTGCGTTGGATAATTGCTGTAAATAGCTTTGCTGTAGTTGTTCTAATAAGTTGAGTGCTCGTGAGCGTCCAACGTGTCTGATACCATCAAGCGCATGATGTATATCTGATATAGTATTATTAACTCTTTCCCTGAGAGTTTTAAGCCTCAATTGGCGTGCTGTTTGTTGAGTATGTTCCGGTAGACGAGATAACTCTTGTTTGAGCAATTCGTGAAGCTTTCCGAGCGGCCCGTTTGTCATTTCTGCTTGAACCGATTCAGGTAATTGTTTAAACCATGTTTGATAAGTTGTTTGACTAATGGTCAATCCATGAGCGGCATGTTCTGATAATGCCTGTTTATCGTTAGGTAAGTTGACTCCCCTTTGTTGCAATAAATCAAGGAGCTCTTTTTGATTGTCGGGAAGTTCTCCTGTTTGGTAACCTTGAGCTTTTAAGTGGTTAAGTATTTCCCATAAACTATCAATAACGTTTAAATTATCCGCTCCAATATTGTGTCTGCCAGGCGGGTGATTGTAATAAATAATGGCAACTTTTTTTTCGTGATTACTTTTTGTTTGTAATGTTAACCAAGCTAAAACTCGTTCAGCGAAGCGGTTAACTTCGATTATATCTGGTTGACTAATAGAAAGTTGTGCACCCGTTATTTCGTCATGTCGATTTTGACTGGCGTGTGCTAAAACTTGTGGTTGTGCAATACCTTGTAATTCAGGCATGGCGACTCGATAGTGAACAGAGTCCGTTGGAAGACCTTGTGCGGAAAGTTGCCATTCAGCTTGTTGCCATTCTGTTAGACGAATACCTTTAAAAATTGGCACATTCATTTCAATAAAGCGTTGTGTGATGTCTTGTCTGCCGTCTCCGCCGCCAATAACAAAATCTTGTAATGACAGGATAGCCCAAGGCCGATTTTTCAATACCTTATTTTGCATAAGCTGTTGAATCGTTTCTATAGCTTTAACGCTTGGATTTCCCCAGCGCGCTAAAACAGAAAAACATTGCCATTTTTGAGTTTGACAAAATTTTTGGTGGAGTTGCCAATCTCCCGGACGATCTCCTGCGTCATGATCTAGAATCCAAATAATAGGAAGGTTACTCAGGGCTAATTGATTGGATAGTTGTTCTATTTTGATTTTTTTTGAAACTAGTTGGGAGGTTTTATTTTTTTCATGTGAATAAAAGCGAATAGATGAAACGGGTTGTATTAGTATTTTTTCTACTGAGCTAATATTTTTTGAATTGCTTAATTGATAAGTAAGATTAAATAAGTTGCTTGCGTTTTCTAAAGAGCGATTTGACCATAACCCTCTGGCTTTTAACCAATAATGATAGTTTGGCCATGCTTGCGTTTGTTGTTCGATAAAAGTATTTATCTCTATATTAGTTTCTGCATCTTTAAATAATGTTGTTAATTCGGATAAATTTGCATGATTAAAAATTTGTCCTTTAATATCTTGGTGAAGCTTTAACAGTCGACGATCTGTTTGCAGCACAATACGGGTTTGTTTACTTGAATAATTTAAATTAAGTAACCTTTCTACCTGATCTCCAAAGACGGATAAAATTAAAATACCGTCACTTAATGTGACGAGTTGTTGTATTTCTGAAGTTTGCATTTGGGTTAATTGGGTAACCGTACGAATTTCGACTCTTACTTTCTCTGAATTGTCAGTTAAATTTGAGTTTTGTGATTGCAGAAATTGATGAGCTCCAGAAACTAGCGTTGGTGCTGAACGATCGGAAACGAACGCTAAAATTTGTGTTTTTTTGGCTTGAAGTGGTGTTGAAGATAATAGGGCGGTTGCACTAAATAAAATAACTAATCCAAAGCACAAGATAATTTTTACTAAGACTAATTTAACAATATTCAAAAATGGCATAACGCTCTCTTTTTATTATTAAGCGAGCGTGATAACAGTGATGTCTTGCTGAAAGGTGTTTCTGCGTAAAGAGCATCTATTGTTAACAGGGCACCCCGCCTGCATATAGAAAATAGGAAAAAGTCACACTGAGAGTATGACTTTATTAATCCATAAGTATTTTCAGGCCGGTCTCCGGGCTCTGGACTCTAAAAATACACCTTCCAGCATAAGCCGTGGCTTTTGTATTTTTACTATTGCTAGACATAAAGATTGTTTAGCAAATTTATCCATTACCGTTGCGGGGGCAGCATTGGATTTTCACCAATTTCCCGATTATCCACATAGGGCACCTGTATAACTAGCGACATTCTAGCATAGTTAAATAGAGACTAGCCATATTCAATTACTGTTTTGGTAGGTATGCTCAGGTATAGCCATATGTATTCTAATTTGTATGATCCAGTAGTATGTCACTACTATGGCTCAAAAGTCTCGTTATCTAAGTCCCAGAAACTCAAGCCAACATGAATTAGATCATAACAATCATGCCAAATTTTATTGAATAGGTGGTGTAAATATTTCATTGATGTCTCCTGATAGCTTTTACTACAACTAACCAATCAATATAACTAACAAAAAATATACCAATAATTGTTTTTTCTAACCTTTTGAATATAAAGCCATTTTAATAAAGCATATGAGGTAGTCGGACAAATAAGGATTGAGCAAGGTAAATTATGAGCAGGGTGATTTTTTATTGCACCAAGAGAGTGCATGAGAAAATACATAATCTGGTAATATGCTTAATCAGTCAAAATAGTATGTTAGGTTGAGTTATAGCATTCAATGATATAGCTGCACGTATTTTTATCTATGTACTATACTTACTAGTCGGTGAATACTAACAAATTTTTCGATAATAATAAGGCATTTTAAGCTTAGAGGAGAACTATACTTATCAAAACACTTAGTTTTAAGCGGTTATTTAGGTACGCATTATTGCGTTAAGTTAACTAATTTATTTGCAGAGAATTTATATGCAAGAAATGTCAATGAAAGATGAAATTTATGCTGATCATCTTTCTGAAGCCAATAAACAAAAACCTGTATATGCCTCTGAGGACATTTATACAGACAAAGGCGTAATGCTAGTTAGGAAAGGTACTGTTGTCGACGAGCGAGTTAAGTTTATGTTGATTAAACATAAACTACGTAAGTCGATTTCTTTGAGTGTTGAAGTTGAAGGCACTGTTGATGCTCAAGACATTCATGCTGAATTTCTAGCGTTTCTTAAAGAAAATCCTGATAACCAGTTATTGCACACCAAGTTGGATCTCGAGCAGGATCTAAAGCGTGGGTGTAAGCTTTTGATGAGTTTCCCACTTTTAAGACAAAAGCTGACTGTTATGGAGCTTAACCTTCCTGAACTTTATAAAAAATCTGTTGCGGGTGCTTGGTACGCTTTAGCGTTAGGTAAACAGTTTGAGTTTGACGAAGATGTTCAGAAGCAGACATTTTTGGCGGCATTAGTCAGAGATATTGGCATTATGCATATTGAGCCAGAACTTTTGGAAAACTCGAAAAAAGAGCTGAGTGTTCAACGTATGATTATTATGGGGCATGTAATCATTGGACAAATGGTATTGGATAAAGTGGTTGGTTTGCCAGCGCAGGTGAAGCGTGCTTTTTTTGAACATCATGAACGTGCTGATGGTGCAGGCTATCCAAAAGGAAAAAGTTTTAAAGAAATATCCGACGCAGGTTTAGTGGTCGCTATGTCTGACACTATTCAAGAAATTCTTCTCCGATATAAACGACAAGGACGTAATATTGCTAATTTAGAAGGTTTTTTAATCCTGAATGCTAAAACTTACGGCGAAAATGTTTATAAAGCGTTAACTCATCTTGTACGAATTTCAGAAGTAAAGCCAAATAGGTTGATTGATGATGCTAAAGTTCCTGCACTTATTGATAAACTCGTTGCAAGAAATGCTCAGTTTATGGCTGTCTGTCGAGAACTTGAGGAAGTGGACTCAATACTCGATGAGAAAAGTAAGAAAAAGGAAGAAGTTATATTAAAAAATATCGTAGCCCGAATTATTGATATGCGAATTAAATCTGGCGTACCCAGCGATGAATATTGCAATTGGATGTTGCATGTTAAAAAACATGAAATGCAACACGCTTATGGTGAAATGGAGCTTGTCGATACTATGTTTGGTGAATTAACCTGGCAAATTGATCAAATGAGAGGATTTGTCTCTATTTTAATGGAAGCAAAAGGTGTTAATAAAAATTTGATTGAAAAACTAATAACTTGTAAAGCATTGCTTGATGAGGTGGTTGAGGCTAAGTAGAGCCAAATAAATGTTGTAATGTTGTAATGTTGTAATGTTGATATGCATCGAATATCAGTACTGAAACTTGCATCTACCTTTTTATTAAAAATAAAATAACAAACAGAATAGATGCAAATTTACTTTAAAAACGTTAAGCCAAAGATGAAGCTATTGCTGGGATGCTGGTATCAATTGATTCTGCTCTTACCATCATAGAATCAAAGAAGCCTGCACGTAAATTAAGTGCCATTAACATACCATCTCTTAAACCTTTTCGGTGGCCTTCGTAGCGTGCATAGTCAGCAGCAATATGATTTAGAATCTCGCCGTGTTCATCATCCAGCAGAGCGTGTAAGTCAAAGAAAACTCTTTCTTTAGGTGATACATTAAGATATTTATTGATAGCGACTAAGATAGGTTTATAGATAAATTTGACTATATTTTCTGTGCCTAGTCCCATTGCTCCGATCGCTTGGGAGGCTCCACCTGCTGAACAACTATTGAGAAACATTTGTCGCCAAATTTTAGCTTCATCACAAAAGTCATTATGTTGTCTAAATTGATGATCGAAACCGATTGCATCTAAAAAGCGCATATAAAGAACGGGGTGGGGAACGCCTTGAACCCAGTCGATATCAATATTAATGTCTGATAACGCTTTTGCATCATCTTCATCTACGCGGCCGCTTTCTTCCATTAAATTACCCATCAGCCACTCACGGTGTTGTCTTTTTTCTAATTGAGATATTGTAACTGTGAGATATCTCAAAAAATCAACACTGTAAGCTAAATATTGAAAAGTGAAATCTTTCAGTGCTGCTGCTGGATCGGGGAAGTCACCAGAAGCAAGTCGAGTCAGAAAAGGATGATTTATCGCACGGTGAGAAATAGCTTCTTCATTAAGGTATTTAACAAACGCATCTGCGTTTTCTTGAGAAAAGGTTGGTGTAGTATTTAGTTTCATTGCGGTATCCAGATAGTGTGCCAATTACAAATTAAATCAATACAAAAAATAATAATCAATATTAATTAAATTTATATTATTTATTATAAAAATAAAACTGATTTATTTAATGATTTAAATCGGAGAACTTAAACGAACACAGCTATGAATAAAGCAGGTTCTAACTGTTAATATTAAAAACAAGTTTTTTTATTGAGGTTTACAATCTTTAAAGTGTGATAAAGTTCCGATAAAGTTTGTTTTTTATCTCTGTTTTGGATTTTTAATAAATGATTTTTGGCACTGGTATCTGTTATCGCAAAAAACAGATAAAATGATTTCAGTTTTTTTATTATTTTTTATGTTAATGTTAATCAAATTGTTTTGATATTATTTTTAAGGAATTGAGATATGCAATACTCTTCGAAAGATTTTGGTAAAACGGCTTCTCAAATGACAGTTGAAATGCCTGAGAAGCTGATTCATAAAGCTGTTTGTGACAGCGGAGAATCAGAAGGTTTTAGTCAAGAAAGAAAACATCCGGTTTTTATTGTTGATGTACCTTCTAAAACTATGAGCATGACTATAGGGGGGTTGTT
The DNA here is from genome assembly GCA_030432465.1 of Gammaproteobacteria bacterium. GTDB lineage: Bacteria > Pseudomonadota > Gammaproteobacteria > Enterobacterales > Kangiellaceae > Aliikangiella. The sequence goes on along the minus strand of JAUIHB010000029.1, from coordinate 9,303 downwards.
GGTTGGTCAATCAACCAATCGGCATCGACATACTTATGAAACTATTATTTATATTCAGCAAGGACATGGGATGTCTAAAATTGAAGATCAGGAAGTGAAATGGAAAGCGGGTGACGCAATTTATATTCCGGTCTGGGCTTGGCATAGTCATCACAATTTAAGTGAGGAAGAGTGTGTTTATATTGCTTGCGAAAACGCGCCTCTATTACAAAACTTGGGTGTAGCAGTTAGAGATGAGAGTGAATAGTCGTTATTGAATTATAATTGATTGTAATCGTCTCTAAATAAAAAAAGGCTACCCAAAAGGGTAGCCTTAAATCGTTATGAGTTATCGTTTTTATTGGAAGAGCTATGTTTATGTGTTTTCAGGTTAATGTTTTCCCGATTTAATCTCCTTCAGGATTGTAAAGCCACATCATATTGTTAACATGATTCCCTGTATCTTCACCGATAATGACTTTTCCGTCATCTAAAATAACCAAGTTATCAGGATTGGAAATACCATCTGTCGAACAGCGGTTTTCCAAAGTTGAGTCGTAGGTTCCACCAACCACCACAGGTTCCATGCGTATCGCATCATAATTCGAATTTAAACCAAAACGGTATACCGCACCACAACGATTTTGGGTGAGTTGGATGTCACCTTCAGTATCAGCCATGCCACTACCAACATCAGACAGAGCCACATACATAAAAGGAATCGTGCCACTGGCAACACCATCATAGTTAATATTGATCCCTTCCATTTTTCTAAACTCTGTTGTGGCTCCTTTCGCTTCTGCGGCTTTCAGTGTTTCCAAAAATGCATAGCGATCATCACCCGTGTCATTAAATGCCCAGTCTGTAATTTCATCATCGGTTATGTAACTGGTACTACCTTCGACATAATCTGTCTCGTCGATACCGTCATACTCATTAATCCAGCTTTCGATTTCAGTATTATTTGATGATCCTAATTCAATCCAGGAAATGTCAAAACCTGCTTTTTCCGTATCAGATGTCGCGTCCTGTACTAATTTTGCGGCGTAGATTGTTCCTGCTGATAAATCACCTGCGGTGTCAGCAATGAACTTATAGAAACCTTTGTCGGTACCATCATCAGTGATATAAACCGTTTTTTGATCAGGCATGATGACAACATTTTCATGGGCTACTCGGCCTAAAGTAAAATGTTTGACTGGGGTTGGTGACGCGCTTTTAGGATTTGTTATTTCAACGATATAGCCATAGTCATATGGGTTAGGAAAGGTCCCCCCCAAGTAAGTTTCTATGTTTTTTACATCATTATAATTTGGATATCCAGAGGAGTATGCAGGGTTGTTCCAGTTGACGGCATTTTCTGCTTCATAATTTTCTTCTGAAGTTAGTGGTGTACCCCAAGGTGAAACCGTTCCAAAACAATTAATCATGGTTCCGGCAACATTCAAGAAGTTAACATTTAACGCATCAGAAACATTCCAATTGCCATCATCCTGTTTTGTTACTGTTAGACGACTCATCGCACCAGGTCGATCTTCAAAGGCAGTAAATAGAAACCCTGTACTTCCATCGGCATTTCCAGGAATAAAAGCGTTAAAGTCTGGATCTTGAGATTGTTTGATTTTGCTACTGCCATCACCACTAACGATAGCACCTAAACCAAATGGTAGCGCACCCGCATAAGTATCTTCTGCTCGCCCAAGTACCTGATAGTTTCCTGCGACTACCTGTGTTGTTTTTGCTGCATCAGAATCCGACGCTGGAACCGCTAAATCTTGAGTCCTTGGATCAAAGTTATCAAAATCAATGCCTGTCCAGATACCAATTGCGGCGTTGTTTTCTGGTGCAGGTAAGTCATCGTCAGGATGCTGGACATTAAAAAATAATTCGCCGTTATCTGTTTTGAAGATGCCTGTGATTTCAGCACCAAGCGGAACTGTTGCAATACGAATTAACTTTTCTGCAACGGTCAAGTCTTGTCCATCAGTCCCGTTTGTTCCATCAGTGCCCGCTGGTCCTGTTGCTCCATCATTTCCATCATCGCTGCACCCACCGAGTAAAGCGGTTGATATGGCAAGAGCGAGAACCCCTATTCTAAAACAGTTATTACTTTTCATGTTATCTCCTCATAAAGTTGAAAAATATTTTTATATCATTAGGTTTTTATTGCGTTGTTCTGTTATTTATTCATTCTTCAAACGTGTTTCCCAACCAAGCAATCTATGCTCCATACTTAACGGTGCGACAGACTCATCGACATGCTGTAGCACGTTAGTTACAGGCTTCCAAGTTGCATCTCTGCCTTTTATATAGCTTTGGTGTCGTACAATATGGGTATAAGCTTTATTGAGTTTTAATGCGCGCTGAGGAGACGGTGTTATGAGTTGATAAACATCTGACTGTTTTACTGCATTTTCATTGACTTCTCCTTTAGAGTTGAACCAGCGAGCTAGCATTTCATCATTTTCCCTGAATTCATTTCCTCCACCGCTCATTTTTAGGTACTGTAAAATTTCGCCTTCATTTTGCGAAATGCTCGGTGTATCTTTCATACCTTTTAAATTGATATACCCCCAACCTTTCTCACCTTCTACTTTTCTAGCAAAAGAAAAAGTTTGATCAATAGTTGTTCCTATTGCTGCATGACATCCCATACAGAACATTTGTTCTTCAAGTATTTGTGGACGCAATTCACCGTTGTAGTCTTCTATAAAACCCTGAAGTAACCAACCCATACCATTAGAAAAACCTTTGTCGTGATGATTCACATAGGTTGGTAACTCTTCTAATAGTTTTTCTTTTCGCTCTCTCGAATAACGTGCTTCTAAATCTGAGCCTGTCAGAGTTTTAATTTTTTTCATGTAACGCAGCTCTTTCATTCTTGGTGGTACAACTATTTGCTGATTATCATCCACGCCGACATATCTAACTGAGTGCATAAATTCGGTATCTTTGGGGTACTGTTGAGGAGTAATCAAAATATCCTTCGCATCGCCTAAATAATTTTTACGAGTTATTATTTGAGTTACCGCATCAGTTAATTTGTTATCACCATTTAAATCAATATTAAGTTCTTTTTCATTCGATGCTGGGATTGAAATTTGGGAAAGTTGTTTCAAATTAAGCTCAACTAAAGCTAAATTGAGTTGATAAATTTTCTGGTTATAGGTTCCCTTGATTGTTCGAAAATCTGAAGCTAAACGGATTAATACATCATCTGTTGATCCGTTGGTTGGCCAAAAAGTGCTTGGAAGTGGTTTATAATTAAAGGCAACCCAGCCACTACCATCTTTAGCAATGCCATTATCATGAAATGCTTCTTTGCCTAAGTGGAAATTTTTAAGATCGGGTATAAAACCTGACCAGTTAGAGTCTTGCAAGCGCTTGGCTAGTCCTTGATAGTTTTCTTGATTAATATAGGTTAAAATCTGGCTGTCTGAAATTTGTTCAATCCATGAGTTTCTGTCGACAAATAAATTTGACCATTGGTTCTTGATCCCGATATCTGAAAACTGATAACCTCCTTGTAGACTTCCATCATTGAGCTTGTTACTCCGGTAATCAACGGCTGAGTTTTTATAAACTTGATGGCATACGTAGCAAGGATTATTTTTTCCTTCTGTTTTTGTGTAACACATTGGTGGAACAGGAGCTTCTTCGTTAATTAATCCGAATGGCGAAGTCTGAGTTCGATTAATTGTTGGCACTTTAGGTAGTAAATTATGTTCACTTTGTATTTTTTTTGGCACCGCTTGAGTGTTATTTGAAAGTAATTGAGTGGCATTTGAATCATTACAGGCACTCATTAATAAAGACAACGAAATATAAGTTGTTGCCATCCAGTATCTTTGAAACATTAGTTCTCATTAATATTGCTTAATCGATTTATGAGATGAGAGTACTTGAGTTTTATGACAGTTCAGTTAAATTGTATTCGCGTAGTGGAGAGGAATTATTTTTTAGCGGTGCATGTTTGTATATTGAGTGACTTTTGATTTAATGACCTTATTATGACAAAGGTTAGTGATGCAAGACTTGGAAGTTTATCTTGTTTTTATTAAAAATTCTGAAAAACAAGTGATTAAAAATAAATGATTAAAAATAGCAGGCCATATAAGTATGTCAAAAAATAAATTACAAGTAATATCACAAGCGCCCTCTGCGGTAGTTATGGTTCGCCCTCATCAATTTCAAGTTAACCCTCAGACTGCTGGTGATAATACTTTTCAAGTCAATCACTCCGACTTAACGGTAGAGCAAATACAGAACAGAGCTTATCAAGAAGTAACGAACGCTGCTGAGTTATTGAAGTCACATGGAATTTTAGTCCATTTGTTTGACGATAAAAGCTATGAAACACCAGATTCAGTTTTTCCAAATAACTGGTTTTCAACACATGCTGATGGGACATTGGTTCTCTACCCAATGTATTCGCCTAATCGCCGTTTAGAACGAAGAGAAGATATTATTCGCTTTTTAAAAGAAAACTACCAGATAAAAAAAATTGTTGACTATTCGCACTATGAAAACACACAGCAATTTTTAGAGGGTACGGGTTCTATGGTATTGGAACATCAACAGCGCATTGCTTACGCAGTTGAGTCACAACGAATGCATTCATCACTATTGAATGAATTTTGCCAGCAGCTTGATTTTCAACCTCAGGAATTTCAGGCTTATGATAAATCTGGAATAGCGGTTTATCATACGAATGTTATTTTAAGTATTGGCAGTCAGTTTGCTTTACTTGGAACAGATTTTATTGAAAGTTCACAAAAACAAAAATTAGTTGCATCAATTGAAGAAACGGGTAAAGAAGTGATTTTTTTATCTTATGAGCAAGTTGAAAATTTTGCTGCTAATGCTTTAGAAGTTAAAGGGAGGGATGGTAATTATTTAGCACTGTCTCGCACTGCTTTTAATGCTTTGACTGAGCAACAGAAAACAACCATTACTCAATATGTTAAACTACTTCCATTGGAGGTACCAACTATTGAAATGGCTGGTGGTTCAGTTCGCTGTATGTTGGCAGGAGTACATTTTTCGACAATAAAAAATTGAAGCACTAACTGGCAATCTTGTGCTGTTTGAATAATTCAACAATGCTCTCAGTATCAACAGGCTTACTAAAGTAATAGCCTTGATACTCTTCGCAATCATATTTAGCCAAAATTTGTAAGTGCTCTAAAGTTTCAACACCTTCAGCAACTACCGAAAGCTCTAGGTTGTGCGCAAGATCTATGATTGAACGTACGATACGTTTGTCTTTTTTAGATTGATGCATATCACTAATAAATGAGCGATCAATTTTAAGTATATCTATTGGAAAACGTTTAAGGTAGTTGAGTGATGAAAAGCCAGTACCAAAGTCATCTACTGCAAGCAGAAAACCCATGGTTTTAAGTTCGGACATAGTAATAATTGCTTGTTCAATATTCTGTAATAACATCCCTTCTGTGATTTCAATTTTAAATTTATTCGCTGATACTTGATGTTTTTCTAAACTTTTTTGTAAGAGTAATAATAACTTACTGGATTGCGAGAAAATTTTTGCTGAAAGGTTTATGGATATAATACCGCAGTTGATACCATTTTTCTCCCATATTGCTGTCTGTTCAAATACTTTATCGATAACAATCTGATCTATTTGTTCTATCAGTCCTGATTTTTCCGCAAAAGGAATAAATTCATCAGGAAAAATCATTCTGCCCGATGTTGGTTGCCAGCGGATAAGCGCTTCAGCTCCTGTTATTCGACTATCTTTAATGGATATAAGAGGTTGGTAATAAAATATAAAATATTTTTGATTAATTGCCTCAATAATCTTTTGCTCATGTTCAAGGCGCGCGATAACCTCGTTATTCATTTCTTTTTCAAAGAAACTATAACCATTTTTACCGGCATTTTTGGCATCATACATTGCAATGTCTGACTTTCTGATCAGTTCCTGTGCATTATTGGCGTCATCTGGTGAAATAGCAATGCCGATACTTGCTGTTAACTTAAATGAATTTGAGTCTATAACAAAGTTCTGTTCGAATGAGCGCAAGACTTTTTTTGCGATAGTTGCTGCACCTATCTGTGGTTCTTTTAGTGTCGCTAGTACACAAAATTCATCACCACCCATACGGGCAATGATATCTTTTTCTCTTAGTGTATTGGTGAGTCGTTCAGCAACAAATTTAATAATGGCATCGCCAGTTTCATGACCAAAAGAGTCGTTGATTTTTTTAAACCCATCAAGATTAACAAATAGTAACACGGGGAATTCTTGATTACGTTGTGCATTTTTTACTGCTCTTTCAGCCAATTCACTTAATAGAGCTCTATTTGGTAGTCCAGTAAGATCATCGTGAGTGGCAAACTTGAGTAATTGCTCTTGAAAGCGTCTTTTTTCAGTAATGTCCCTGAAAACACCTAAGTAATTAATAATGTTACCATTCTGGTCTTTTATTGTTTCAATTTTTAAATCTAAAGGATAAATAGTGCCATTTGATTTTTGATCAAAAAGCTCTCCTTGCCATGAACCGTTATTTTGTACAATATCCAACAAGCGATTCGCCATGTTTTGATCTTGCCCATTGACTGATGCAAAGTTTAACGTTGAACCTATAACCTCGTCTGGCTCTTTCTTTGTGCATTCACAGTAAGCTTGATTAACCGCTTCGATTTCAAATGAGTCATTACAAATCCAAACTGCGTCAGATGTGTTTTTAAACGCCATAGAATACATGTTTAATTGCTTTTCTCGTGCAGCAATTTCTAAATTATGCGCTTTTAAACGATGAGTTTCTTTGCGATGGTAAAACTGCATAAGACCGAGTATGAAAATAACACTGAGTAAAGAGCCTAAGATTAGAAAAGATTTTTTTTGCAAGCTTTCAGAGCGAAGTTCTGTTTCTTTCAGAGCATTCTCTCTTTTTAGTAGCTCTATTTTTTCATTTTTTGTTTCTGCGTCATATTTTGCCTGAAGCTTACTTATGGTTTCCTGCCTTTTTGCACTTTGTAATTCTTGTAACATGTTATGGTAGGTTTTAAAGCTAGTTAACGCTTTTTCAATTTGTCCTGATTTCTCAAAAGCCTCACTCAATGCTAAATAAATGTCAGTTTCTTTGCGCTTGGATTTTTTTTCCTGATAATAATTTAGTGCTCTTTCATATCTTTGGATACCTTCTCGAAATTCTCTTTTGAGTATATTCAGTTCTCCGAGCAAGACCTCTCCTTGATATCGATAATATTCATTATTGGTTTCTTCGCTAAGTTTAACGGCCTCATTGGCGAGGGTTTTGACTTTTTTCAGATTGTTTTTAGCAATATAAGCATTGCCTAAAGAGAGTAAAGTATGAATTTTAGTGGAAGGATATTTTGTTATATCTGGATGCTGTAATACTTTCTCTAATGTTTTTATTGCGTCATCAACTTTACCCAGCTCACGATAATAGATACCTTGATTCATAGTGTTGGCAAGATAAGAACGTTTATTTTCAAGGCCTTCAGAAATCAATATGGCTTGCTGTAAGTATTCCATCGCCTTTTCAAAATCATCTTGCGCCCAACTAATCATTGATAAGTTGCTTAGTGTGGGAGACATTCCTGTTTTTTGATCCAAAGATTCATAAAGTTTAAATGCTTGAAGAAAATAATCTTGCGCGGCTTCGTAGTTTCCGGTTACGTAATAAGAAACTCCAAGAATGTTAGCTAAACTTGCAATGTCTATTTGAGTAATCTGAACGACGACGTCATCAGAGTAAACCTTATCTTTTATGGATAAATTTTTAGATTTTTCTAAAAGAACTAACCCTTTATCAATTGTTTTCAAGTAATTTCTAGCAGCGTAATCTCGTTCAACTTCAATTTTTTCAATTAAAAAACTAAGAGGAGGGGATTGCAGTGACTGATTTATTTGTTCAAGCTCAGTTTGCCACCGTAGTACAAGTGCCTGCTCTTGTTGTTTGATTGCAAGTGAAATTAAATTGTAGAGCGTCAAGGCTTTTAAGCTCTGTTGCTTAGCGCTTTCTAATTGAATAAGTATTTTTTGTAAAGCTTGAGATTTTTCTTCTGGTGACAAGTTTTGGCTTTTTAGCGTGGCATAGTAAGCATTTCGCGTATTTTCATAGCTATACTCATTTTGTGAGTGAGCAGCGAAAGATACAACAAAACATAGCAATGCGAGGCAGAGTTGATGTTGGATAAAATCCAAGTTTTTCAGGGTGTTCACCATTTATTATTCGAATCTATCTATCAGTCAGTACGAGAAAACCTTTATCTACGTGATAAGGAATACATTGTCGCTTGATTTAAGTTTAGACAAAAATTGGCAGAACGCAGTATTTGCGGCAAAATTTATATAAGAAATGTATGGTCACATTAAATATAGTGAATTATTTAACAAAAAACCTAATGAGCTGGCAAATTGACAGGATTTTTTAAAGTAAAACTTTCGTAAATTAAGGTTTTACAGTGATTTTGCTCTACAATTGTTAAAAGGTAGTGAATGAGGTTTTTTATTTAAGCATGGATAATTTTTGCCAACCAGTGTTTTTCCGATTACGGTTTAGCAGTATTCTATTGGTTGCCTTTTTGTTTGTTTATTTATCGTCTGTTTTTGGGGCAGATGAAAGTCAAGTAGCCAGGCAATACAATTTTCGAGAATACAGTGTTTTTGACGGCTTACCGCAAGGGCAGATTACCAGTGTTCAACAAGATGAACGTGGTTATATCTGGGTTGGTAGTTATGCCGGAATTACCCGTTATAATGGAATTCAATTTGATACCTTCACGCAACCCCTACCCAGTAATACTATACGCTCTATTGTACATGGCAAAAATGGTCAAATGATTATCGGTACCGCTGCAGGTTTATGCTATTTAAAAAATGATGATTTTCGAAAATGGCGAACTTTGGGTCAGATCTGATAATGGCTTAATGCACATTACCCCTCAAAAAACGATAACTTATCAAAAAGAGCAGGGATTACCATCACACACCGTAAGAGTTGCTCTCCAAGATAGAAAGGGCAAAATTTGGGCTGGAACAGGCAATGGGCTAGCTTATCTTAAAGGGGATAGGTTTATTCCTTTTAAAGACTCAGATTTAGACAAAGTATCAATTCGCTCAATGCTAGATACTGATGAGGGTCTATGGGTTGGAGCGAACAATGGATTATATTTCATTTCGCATAAAACTCAGAAATTACAAAAAATAGGTGGAGAATTATTCAAAGGAAGTGGTGTTCTTGCGCTGTTTAAAGATAGCCGCGACATTTTGTGGATGGGTACATACCGCGGTCTGTACCGTATTGTTGATGGTAAAATTGAGCAGTT
>JAUIHB010000358.1 GCA_030432465.1 Gammaproteobacteria bacterium | reverse complement strand
TTCCAAATCCTTATGCAGATTTACTCCTATTTTGTAATCAATGTCGAAACTGTCCAATTGTTTTACTGGAAAATGTTCTAAATATTGGCCGAAGTCATAACTAATGTAGCCTAACCAACCACCGTTAAAAGGTAAGGTTGTTGGTTTTTGTTGAGGGGAAAGTACTTTTAATAACTGACGCATGATGTTCAGCGGTTGCCCATTTGGTTGAGAAGATATACTTTCTATTTGTGCTGCTACATTTGTAGAGAAGCTCAGGTACTCTGTGGTTTTAAAATGGCATTGGTGTTGCCAAGCCTCTAATTCTATACTCGGCAGACAACAGAAAATATCGTAACGACTGTTTGATTTGAGTTGAGGTGCAGCTGAGGTAACTTCATTGGTTGTCTGGTTATCCCCACTGTCCAGTAACATGGACCATGGCTTGTTTAATAGTGGCGCTAATCGCTCGATTTTATCGCAGTGATTCAGGTAGGGGAGAGCAATGCTTGTCATTAAAAATTGTGTGTTCAATTGGGCTACGGCTAAAAATCGATTGTAACTGATAAGGAGGCTTGATGTAATAGGGCTATTAAAAGCTTCGATATTTATTAGCTATCAATTGAATTTGTCGAGAATATTTTGCTGCATATTTTCCTTCACCTTATATTACCTATACTGTGCGCCAGAATTTTTTTTGCACGATATTGGCTGAAAGCGGCATTTATTATGCTGTTAACGATGTTAGTTGATATTGATCATTTATTAGCATCCCCCATTTATGATCCGCAGCGATGTAGTATAAATTTTCACCCATTGCACAGTTACTGGGCCATAGCTATTTACGCAGTATTGTTAGTGCCTGTAAAAACAAGAATCATCGGTTTTGGGTTGCTTTTGCATATGTTATTAGATTGGCAGGATTGTTATTATCAAGTTGTTTTCTGGTTTGAATAAATGAGATATTTTTGAAATATCAATCTATTAATTATATTAACTTGATAAAAAATAATTATATAGTTAAAAGTGAATTTACTTTTAGTCTTTAAAGCGGTTTAATTTGTTTTACAATCAATCTGATTATCCAACCTTATTTTTGTGAATATTAAAATAACTCCTTCACAGCGCATTGACGCTAAAATCGTGTTGCCCGGCAGTAAATACATCGCTAATCGTCTATTACCCATGTGTGCGCTGGCTTCGTCTCCTTCTGTTTTGAGAAATGTTGTGGTTAATGATGACATTAATACTGCAATTCAAGGACTTTCAAATATTGGTTACCAAATTACTAGAGAACCTGATGGTTTATTTGTGAAGCCACGAAAGCAATCATTACAACACCCAGCTAGCATGCATACTTCTCATAGCGGTACATTTTCTCGTTTTGTAACTGCAGTGGCGGCTTTGGATGATAAACCGATTACGATTAATTGCTCAGAAAAAATGGCGACGCGTCCAATGCAGCCACTATTTGATAGTTTAATTGAACTAGGCGTTATCGTTGAAAGCCCTAACCAGTGTTTACCTGCTGTGATAACTGGTCCGGTAAAGCATGCTGTTTGTCAGTTAGATGCTAGTACAAGTAGTCAATATTTGAGTGGGTTGCTTATTATTGCGCCATTACTACCTCAGGGGTTAACTGTTGAAATGGTTGGCAAGCAAGTCTCGCTGGCTTATGTTGATATGACAATTAAACTCATGGAGAAGATGGGGATAACGGTTGAACAATATGAAAATCGTTACGTGGTTAAAGCTGGACAAAAATATCAAGGGATAGATTTTTCTATACCGGGAGATCCTGTTTCTTCGACTTATTTTATGGGGGCAGCAGCGATTTCAGGTGGAAAAATAAAAATAGATGGCTTTGATTTTGACTCGGTGCAAGGAGAATCAAAATTCTACCAGGTTTTACAAAAGATGGGTTGTAAGGTTGAACAACAGGACAATCAGTTGGTCGTTGAAGCAACTCAACGTTTGTCTGGGATTGAAATCGACATGGGAGAAATGCCTGATGCAGTACAAACATTGGCTGCGGTAGCTTGTTATGCTGAAGGGGTGACTAAAATTACCAATATAGCCCACTTGGCCTATAAAGAGTCTAACCGTATTTCTGATACAGCAAAGGAATTACGTAAAACAGGTATTCAAGTAGAAGATGGGGAAGATTTTTTAATTATTCACGGCGGCCAGCCCAAAAGTGCAGAAATTGAAACTCATGAAGATCATCGAATGGCAATGAGTATGGCCTTACTGGGTATTAAGACGCCTGATATTGTTATTAAAGATGCTCAAGTGGTTGAGAAATCCTTTCCAACATACTGGCAAGCGCTGAAACAAGTTGGAATAGAATCTGAGTCGCTGTAATGGGTGGTTCTAAAAAACAAAAAAGCTCCGGCATAAATGAGTCGCATGAAGTAAAGGATTTTGATGACGCATTGCTGCGCATTGAACAGCAAATAGAAATACTCCGACAGCAAAAAAAGCAATTGTTGCTGGCTAAAAATAGAGTATCAATCGAAGAAAATGCTATCGAGCAAATGCAGGACTATTCTTGTTCAAAAGCTAGTAATCGAAAAGTTGTTGTTATCGGTGGGCGCGGCAAATTAGGTAAGGTATTTGTTCAGTTGTTTTCACATTCAGGATATCAAACTGAAATTGTAGAGTCAGAGGATTGGAAAGATAGTGACTGTAAGTTTAAGGATGCTTGTTTAGTATTAGTTTCAGTACCCATTAATGTAACGCACAAAGTCATTCAATACTTGCCGCAGTTGCCGCAAGACTGTGTTTTAGCTGACGTCACAAGCATTAAAGAAAAGCCCTTACAGGCTATGCTGAATCAACACCAAGGAGCTGTTGTCGGCTTACATCCAATGTTTGGTCCAGACGTAAATCATATTAATAAACAAACGATTGTTGTTTGTCATGGTAGGCAACAGTCTGGCTATACATGGTTGCTACAGCAATTTGCCGTTTGGGGAGCTAGACTGCATGAAGTGAGTGCTGAGCAACACGATCAATCGATGGCTTTTGTTCAAGTTTTACGCCATTTTTCAACTGTTGTGTATGGCGCGCATTTGGCTAGCGAAAATATTGACTTGGACAATATTATGGCCATGAGTTCGCCGATTTACCGCTTAGAGTTAGCAATGGTTGGACGCTTATTCGCACAAGAGCCCGATCTCTATACTGAAATTATATTTGCTAATCCGCAAAATTTGGAAATGATGCGACGGTTTAAATTGCAGTTTGAGAGTTTATTATTTTTATTAGCATCGGATAATAAAACAGAATTCAAAAAAGTGTTTAAAAAAACAAGTGATTGGTTTGGCGATTATGCTGATGAGTTTATGCGCGAAAGTAATCAAATGTTAAGTGCTACGGTAAATGCGAGCTGAGCTAAGTTAATTAAATTAAGTGATTGAGTCACAAATAAAAAATCAAAGAGAGAATTTTTAATGTCAGGTGATAGTTTAGGCAAATTATTTAGAGTAACTAACTGGGGAGAGTCACACGGTACCGCAATTGGTTGTGTTGTTGAAGGTTGCCCAGCAGGAATTGCGCTGTCAGAAGCGGATATTCAGCCTTATTTAGATAAACGACGTCCTGGACAAAGTCAAATTGTCACTCAAAGAAATGAATCTGATAAGGTACAGATTTTATCGGGAGTTGTGGATGGAAAAACTACAGGGACTGCAATTAGTTTATTAATCAGCAACACCAATAC
>JAUIHB010000357.1 GCA_030432465.1 Gammaproteobacteria bacterium | reverse complement strand
AATTAATCCTTCCTGACTCGGCTTCACATAATAAGGAGTCACACACAAAAAGCCAGAAGGATTTAATTTATTTATTGCCTTAACCAACTCAATCGTCGCTAGCGTACTCACAGCCCCGCATCCAGCAATAATTGGGATCCGAGCATTTGCATATTGGATTGCAGTTTCTAGCGCAGCCAAATGCTCTAAAGAACTGACTAATGCAGATTCTCCCGTAGTTCCCATAATAACTAATGCATGAGTTCCAGAAGCAATATGCCAATCAATTAAACGGCATAGTGCAGTTTTGTTAACCCTGCCATCTGCCTCCATTGGCGTCACTAATGCGACGATACTACCTTTAAATTGCATATTTTGACTCAATTGAGTGTCTTCTGGGATATTCGTCATGAAATTCTTCGGCTCCGACATCTAATGGTCTTTTTTAACAGAGTAACAATCAATAACAAGTTAACCTGTTCAGCCAACACGAACCAGATAAAGAACCGGACCTAAGACAGGTTATATTTTGATAGGTTCAACAAACTTAAACTAGGCTGTACTCATCTTAATGATTAGGAATACCGCTATGAAAACGAAAAACACTATCTTTACTACCAATAAGCTCTGCTTCAACGGTTAGCATTTTTTGTACAACCTCAGTAATATCACTTGCTGAATATTCTTGTGCCAGTGACAAATAGTCTAAATAATGCCTCGACTCTGATTTTAGTAGGTAGCGATAATACTTAGCTAACTCAGGATCTGTTTCATCTAACCATGGCGCTAACGAAGCAAAACGCTCACAAGAACGAGCTTCTATAATTCCACCAATAATACAAAAGTCAACCAACTTATCGGGCTCATTACTACGAGCCAGTTTACGCAACTCCCCTGCATAGCGTGACGGGCTCAGAATACTATAAGTAATTCCCCTGCGTTGTATTTTTTCAAAAACTTGTTCAAAATGTAAAATTTCTTCACGCGCCAACTGAGCCATTTTAACTTGTAATTCAGCATGTTGCGGATACTTAAACATCAAACTAAGAGCGGTAGAAGCAGCTTTTTTCTCACATTTTGCATGGTCAACTAATAAAAGTTCAATATGATCCACAGCATATTGCAGCCACGGCTCGGGAGAGTCGCAATGTAAAAAATCACGTATATGAGAAATATCCATAAGACTGATCGTTATTAATGCTTATTCTAAAGGAGGCGGATTATATGCAATTCGTGGGATATTTACGAGTATCAATGCGGGTTAACCGCATTATTTAAAGATTTTTTCTGAATCAACCATGTAACGTTCAACCGCAACAACACCAGTATTCAAATCAAGAGTCAGATTACGGCAGAAAATATCTCCGGTATCCTCATTGTTTAAAGTTAACTGATGTTGCTTAAGCCAGGTACGAGCAACCTTAAGGTTCTTTTTACCTACCGTTTTCAACTTAGATGTCGCAAATAAATTGCTGCCACCAAACAAACCAATATGGAAATCAGAAAGTTCACTAACATAACTTTGCATTTTTTCTTGCATTTCAGGGAGAGCAAATTCGGCGTAACGTAAATTATCTTTGATCTTGCTCTGGCTTTTTCTCTCCGCCAACTGAAAATGACATATACCGCCTATTTTTAACTCAGGATGCCAAGCAGTAACAGCAACACACGAACCTAATAAGGTTTTTATTTCAGCAGGAGCTTCCGCAAATACAGTCTCCCCGGGATGGATTAAAATACTCTGCTTCTTTAGCATATAATCAATTCTTTCAATTTGATATTCTGTTTAACTAATGAGTAAAGGTAAACTTTAGAAATAGAAACGGTTTTCGAACACTGAGTGAAAGAAACAACTAACCGACCATAGTCCAACTTGAAACTCTATTTATGAAACCTGCTCCTTAGTTTTAGTCAATGTTTTCAGTTTTTTCAAGTAAATCAAAATATTAAAGAAGCTATAAGCTTATCAAATGCGATTAACCGAGCGAATAAACTCGTGCTCAAGACTCTGATTATCAGTTACTTTTTGATACCTTAGATGAATATAATCATTTACCAAATTTACATAAGGAGCAAACTGCGGATTTTCTTGTGCCTGTAAATAGCTTTTTAACCATTCAGGCCCTTTAGTGCTTAGCTCAGATTCACTAACTAAACAAGTGTCTTGATTAAAAGCCCCTATTTTTATTAGTTTATGTAATAACTTTTGATAAGCTTTCGCGATTGGTTTTTGTGTACTCTGAGCACGTAAAACTTTAAGTCCTAAAAAACTTGCAAAAATAAAAACCGCAAATATCATTCCTATTAATAACTGTTTTTGAGTAATTTTTTCAAAACCAAACTGATCAAAAAACTGCTGCTGGCGTTGACTGTTATAATCTAAAATCCATTCATTCCATTGGTTATTAAATTGATCCATCCAATATTCCATATTTTTAATCCATCCAATATTGTCCAGCTCAATAACATCAATATCGTCAAATAAACTAGCTCTTTGGCTATAGTCATCTAGCAATCCCTCCTCCACTCTAAAGCTAGCAATTGCAGTCGTTGGATCAATCCTTACCCAACCTTTATCTTTTAACCAGACTTCTGTCCAAGCATGCGCATTGGATTTACGTACAATCCAATAATCGGCCAGTGTATTTCGCTCACCACCTTGATAACCAATAATAACTCTGGCTGGAATGCCTGCAGCCCGCGCAAGATAAACCAAAGCGCCTGCATAATGCTCACAAAAACCGCGTTTAAAATTAAACCAAAAACTATCCACCATATCTCTTTCCATTATCGGTGGTGTTAAAGTGTAATAAAATTCATCTTGATGAATATGACGTAATAGACTCTGAATATAAGCTTCGTCGGAATTAAACTTTGCTCGTTCTTCGACAGCCCAAGCTCTTGAACGTGGATTACCATTACGCGGCAATTGCAAATGTTGCTGTACGTTATAAGGCGCGAGTCTTTCATCAATAACCATTTCAGGTGACGAAGTACCAGAGTACCGCATTCTATCTAACACTCGGTAACGAGTTCTCGCAGTAAAATCTTTCAGTAAACGCGCGTTATCAGGTATTACAACAGGCCTATCAAGTACAACAACATAATTCTGACGAGTTGGCTCTAAGGTCAGAGAGTAATCAAACGTTTTTTGGCTTTCTATGTTCTCAGCTAATAACTTAGTTTCATTATCATTTAGTGGTGAGTTTGGTTGCCAATTCCAGCTCACTCCATCAAATTGCTCAAGCGTTAACACCCGCCAGTAGAGCTCACTCTGTTGTGGAGTCTGATTGTCAAACTTAACCCTGAAAGCCGTCTCGTGAGACAACTGTAATACGCTAATTTCACCGGGCGACATACTATCTGAAATTCCACTTAGAGAGCTACTTGTGCCGGGCATACGCCAAATTGGGCCGCTTAAACGTGGAAAAAAAACAAATAATATAATCATAATGGGTAGAGCCAACAGTAAGTACTTAAATAATGGTTTAAGTACTTGGGTTAATTCCACACTTACCCATTGAGTATTATTTAAACTCTGCATTGCCCAGAATGCATTGAGTACCAAAACAATTGGTACCGTTTGATAAATTGCCATTAATGGTGACTGGGAAAATAAAAAACTCGCAACCATCATAAAAAAACTTAAACTTAATAAAAGGTTGGCCGCCTTTATCGTTTTTGTTGGCATATTAATCTTTGTCCACGAGCTGGGGCATTTCGCC
>JAUIHB010000356.1 GCA_030432465.1 Gammaproteobacteria bacterium | reverse complement strand
TGAGGATTTTTACTAAAAGGACTTGATGATGGCTTGTTCTAAAGATTTCAACAACTCATTTATCCCCGTTTTAAAGGGGTTGCTAAGCTTTGGCTCAACCAGCGAGGTGCTATCATGTGGTTTATCACTACATGCGCTTTGATGATGCTTGGGAGCGTTTAGATAAATGCCACCAACAGGCAATTTGTGATGTTTGGGAAGTGTGTAATATCGGTAATCACGATTCAAGTATTGGTCGCTGCACAGTACCTGCAATAAATACGTTTATTGGTGAATTCAAAAAATGGGTAAAAAATTGGCACATGGCCGAAGCAGAGCAAAACTGGTTTGATGCAAACCCTGCTTACCGAGAAGATTATTTGCCGGACGATGTTATCAAACAGCACGAAAACAATGTTTCAGAACTGCTTGCAGTCTATTTGTAGCTAGAATAAAAAGGCCAGCTTGATAGCTGGCCTTTAACTAATAATGCGGGAATTGCTTTATCAATGTCTGATAATCCATCCGTACATGACAGAATATCAGTAAGTAAATATTGAATTGTTCGCCAACTTTCCTGATCTCATAAATAAATCGGTAGTCACCTTTGATTAATTCTCTAAATTCCGGTGAATCATAATATTCACACGCTTTGCCACTTTCAGGCAGTGTTTCTAATTGCGCTTTCCAGTCCGAGATTGCAGATTTGACTTTATCGCGTGCGATTTCTTCACCTTCTGTTCTCGATTTCCATTTAATAGCGTCTTTAACATATGCTTGCGCAGTATTCGTAATTTCAATATTTACATTGGTCATTGATACCTTCTTCTAAATTGAACTTAAAAAGTCATCAACAGGTGCGGTTCTCCCCTGCTCAATGTCTTTTCGTGAATTAATTAAAAGCTCCATAAAAGCAATTTTTTCTTGCTGATGTTCGTAGGCTTCATGTGTTTGTACGACTAATGACTCTTTGCCATTTTGCGTAACAATCAATGGTTTTAAACCTAGTTCATCAGACAAGCTGGCCGCTCTTGCTTTCATGTCGCTGATTGTTGCTAGTTGCATTTATATTCTCCATAATCACCGTATCGTATCAGTCTATATTTAGACCGACCACTCCATAGTAGTCCAAATATAGACCGATGTCAAAATCGGTTCATATTTAGACCACCAAAAATTTAACCGCATTTAATACAAGCCTAAGAATAAGCACAAACAAACAACGGTAAGGCTTATTTTTTGTGCGCTATGAATTTTATCGAAGAGTTATAGGGTAATAGCTTAGTTGGCTATGTGCCGGATTTGGCTAATAGCAAATCAGATGTAACGATTGGTACCGTATTGTCGATTGAAAGGTTTCAAAGCTGTTGAGGCGCTGCGTGAGATTCCACTATCAATAAGCAAGACCGAAGCGTCACATATAAATCAATACGCCAAGTTTCACGCAACGAGAAAGCTACAAAAAGAATGATTTAACGCTACAAATTCAATATTCGCTGCATTATGCCCCAAGTCATTGCCAGCGTAGCATATCAATACGGTTCGCTGTCACGCACAAACCGCGACTGGCAGGGTGCGTTAGAGAACTTACGTGATTTTGGTGATGTGTACGACACGCGAAGAAATAAAGAAGCAGACTTGCTACTTGAATCTACTAATTCGCATTAAAAAAGAGGCTAAACACCTCTTTTTTAATGATATTTTAAAATCCTCAACTGTTGAGGATTTTGGTTATTTTCATATTATTATATATTGCTAGTGCTTCCTTGTATTCATCGTATAGCAAATATTCCATTGTTTCACCGTCTGCAAGATCTAAAAAGCTTATAGGATTTTTTGTACGGCAGCGAAGTAAACACAAGAAGCTCGCTGATCCAGTTTGTAGCATTTACTGACTAAAACTTCACATACACTTGAGGAAAAATACAAACCTACCAGCTACTTTGCAGTGTACGACGTGCCACAATAATTTTATCTAAAATTGGCTGCACTATGGAACCGGTTTAATTAGCTTATTGGGTCACTCTCGTACAATTTATTCAGCTTACATGATATTAAATTTGCTTTTGAATCAGCTTCTCAATGTGATCGATCACGTTATTCAACTGAGTTAAGTGATCACTTGATAAATGAAGGTTATTCCAATGCACCCTACTTTTAAGTTTTTCAACTTCACTCTTTAATTCTGCTTTTGAAGTACTGTTGTAACCAAGGTTGTCAGCAAACCAAATTGAACACCTAACATATAAGCTCTTAGCCGTGTCGTGCATTTCAGTCGCTTGCTCATATAACTCACTAAACAACTGGTTATTAATGACCTTTTTATGAGCGTAACTGGAATTAACACTAGCTATATTGGGTGAAGCAGCACTACTTGGTTCACTAGTTATTGCTTCAACCTGTGAATGATTGTTCCCAGCCATCATGCTTATATCAGGCTTAGGTGACTCTGTAGGGCTAATAACAGGGGTGACTTCAAGCCCAGCAACCTCGGTTGTTATACTGGCATTATTACCGTAGAGGTTATCAATCACTAATTGTTCTTTCTCTTCAACATGACTATTCTCCAGTTCAGCAGTTGAACTAGAGAAAACAGACGAATTAAAAGGGTTTGTTGTATCTACAAATACACCTTCATCAAAATCTGTTAAATCATCAGTATCTTCTTCAATAGAAGGATTTTGTTTTGGAGATAAAGCTGGTGGTTGTCCATCTGCTGTTGCGTTATAGCCATACTCGAATGTTTTATAGGCGCAAATATAATAATGCTCTCGTTCATCCAATTCAGTAACTGAGCAGAGCTCTACCTGTTGGAAGGTAAAGTAGCTAGAGCCATACTTATTCCAATCTGCTTGCAATTGAGCATTGTGATGACGCCCTGTTTTTAAATCGTTAATATGCGATCTAATACGATTACCAATATCAACAGATTGGCCAATGTATGTTGAGAAATCCTTTGAATAAATACAGTAAATACCTATTCGGCCAGCAAGGTTTCGACAAACACTATTCAAATCTTTTTGTGTTTTAAAGGCTTTATTTGTTATTGGGTGTTTAACAGCTAGAGTGCGCGGCTTTTTGATTGTTATTGGCCTAGCAATTGAAGGGCGAGTAGCTTGGTACTGTTTAGGTGTTTTTTTAGAAAATGGAAATGTCTGCAGCCTCAATGTTACTTTCATATCAGCAATATATTCAGCATTTTCTACTTTGTGAATTTGCGCATAAATTTTATCGCCCTCTGCTCGCTTTTGTTGCACCCAATAAAATTCAAACTCATTTAGAAAACCAATTAGCGCATTACCACCAGCATACACATTTGCCCTATTCGGGTTATTCTTTTGGGCCCTAACATTACAATCTTGTCCTTTTTTATACTTAGCTTTTAGAATGTCAGAGTTTTGCTCTGTTGCAGCAAAGCACCAGCTAATACCTTCAAGGTTAAAATCCTTTTTATCGTTCATCCTTTATTTTTCAGCCTCTAAGCTATTTCCAAGCCCTTTCATCAATACATCAAACATTAATCCAGCAAAGCCTTTTGCGATTGCTTCATTCGACAGAAGTTTCATCGCCATTTCGTTATGCACATCCATACTTTCGATGATAGCGTTGTTGATTGATTCTGGGAATTGACCGAGCATCGCTTGTTCTTTGGTGTTGCTGCGAAGCTGGTCCATAACGACTTCATTTTCCGAAATTTTGCCTGCAATGGTATTGGCGTAATTGAGCATATCATTTTCAGATAATCCATCTTCTATGAACAAATCGTTCATTCGCT